>JAJDES010000342.1 GCA_029259675.1 Planctomycetota bacterium | reverse complement strand
AACATGCCCTTGGGCAGGCGCTCCTCGCGATGGGTTGTGGGGCAAAGCGGACAGCGCAAGTTGCACAGATTGCCGGGCTCCAAAGTTAGTTGGAAGGGGTGACCGAAAACCCTGGAGTTGCGCAGGAAGCTGTTCTGGAATTGAACCAGAAGCTTGTTCCATTCATTGCGCACGCGGCGCCATGTGCGAGCTAGGCCGTTCATCGCAATTCCGTGCTTGCCGCATGAGTCGGCAATTCACCTTTCCGGTCGATACCGTCCGGAGCGCAAATACGTGAGCGCAGTGCAAGGAACGGCTCGCTGGTGATTAGGCCGTCGAAGACTCGGCTTGCCATGGCACGGTAGCCGGCTTCGGTGAAGTGCACTGAATCCGAGAAATGCTGTTCGTCGCCGGGTATGCGATGGACCTCGTCAATCAATACCGCACCCGTTGCGTGGGCTACGCGGCGGACGGCATCGTTGTAAGCATCGTAACCGTCCAGAATTCCCTGCGGTCGCAAGTAGGGGGTGAAGGTGAAAGCTTGCGCCAAGTTCTCCAGTTGCTGCTGCTCACTTTGTTCGCGACGCACTTTGGTGGCGAATGTGATCAACACGACCAAGTCTGCGCTTGCCTGTGCTTCGCGCACTAGAGCGGTCAATTGGGATTCGAAACCGAGGGCCAATTCCGCAGCGTCATAATTGAGCTTACCCTCAGAGCTGCGTCCGGCCTGTTGGGACTTGAAGTGCCACCAATTCATGCGCAGGAGCGTCCACAAAAGCGAGTAGTCCTCGAGCTTGTCGTGGGGTTGATCGGGAACCAGCCCGTTCTTCATAGCCAGCACGCGTGTGTCATCGGCCAAATCCTTGGCCGCGTGGTAAATGACAACGACGTTCGGGTCCAAAGGCTGCAGGCGGTGTTCGAGGCTCAGGCGCGAACTCTGCACGCTGCTGCCGGTAACGCCGGCATTTACATAATCAAACTCACACTCGCCGAATTGCCCGCGCAACCGCTCAAGCAATAGGTGCGGCCAAGTTGTCTCGTTGGAACTGGCTTGTCCGCAAAAAGTGGTTGAGCCTCCCAAGAACGCCATGCGCATGCGCGTGGGTGGGCGCGGCTGGTCGAGTTCGGGATTGCGAAAACCACGCGAGTCGATGTCGATTTGACTCCTGCGCGCGAAGGTTATGGAGAGCCCGGGTTTGGGGACCAGCAGATCCACATCGGGGTGGGGCTCGTAAAGGTCGTATACACTTTGATAGCGACCGTACTTGATGTGCGCGCGCACACGTGTTGCAAGCTCAGCTAATAGTGGAGCGGCCAAAAAAAGCAGTGCGCTCAGGGTTAGTTTGCGACGGTTGCTTAGGGCCAAATGACTTGCTCCTTGGAGCCCACAGTGGGCTTAGCGTGCGGACTTGCCGTGTAGATCGGTTGTGCCCGTTGGTCCCCAAGCCTAGCAGGGCATGGCCATCCTGCCCTTCAAAAGTAGCGGGCGCAGGCACGAGCGGAGGGCTTGCGTCCCCTCGCCCGTGCTGCTGAGACCGTTGCCGTCTAGAACGAGGAAGCGAGCGGGAGGGCCACCGGCGCGGGGTTGGCTTTCAAATTGATCACGCGGTCAAAGCAGAAAAAGTCATTCTGCGTTAGTTGAATTTGAATGCCCTTGGTGGGCAGCGTGTTGACCAAGCCGCTGTGGAAGGCGTCGAGCTCAACTCCGTTGAGGTCAAGGCACAGGTCCATTTCATGTATGGGTCCTGCAAAACCTTGGATGAGGGTGTAATCACCGGTTCCAGTCAACAAGGATTGCTTGGCGCTGGTTGACAGAATCGGGTTGGCGATTTGCCAACGAATGTTCGTAATGGAGTACTCGCTCACCGTTCCGAGGTGCTTGAGCAAGACCAAGTCAAACGAACCCACAAGTTTGGACGGCGCACCGAGCGGGCAGAGGCAGGGAGGAAAACAACCCTCTTGATAGGAGGAACTGCGCAGGTTGTAGCGCGTAACGTCCTTCTTGGGCGCTGGGTTCGCAGCGACGCGAATGATTTGGTTGTAGCAGTAGAAATCGTTGTCAGCGATCGTGAGATCGATGTTCGGAAAGTCTCCGCCGCCGGCCACGGAGCCGCTGTCGAATTTGGCAACCGGGCCGCCGTCAATCGACAGGAAAAGCTCCAACTGATTGGTCCAACCCGCGAAGCCCGAGATGCGTGTGTAGATTCCCTTGTCGCCTTTGATTTTGGTTTCGACACCGTTCAGATCCTGGGTCCAATTGATCTGTGAAACTTCGTATTGTTCGAAGGTTCCGCCCAGGAACACAGGGCGCAAGATCATGGTGCCGCGCACTTCTCCGCCCAGGAAGATCGGGCATTTGCAGGGGTCGAGGCAACCTTCGCTGAAGTTGGAGTCGGACCCCAGCCTGAAGATGGTTGAGCCCGTCGAAACCGGGGCGGCGAAACCCTGGGCCGATACGGCGCCGGCAGTGAGAGTCAGTGCGGCTGCAATGCTGAGCAAGCGATTCATGATGTCTCCTGGAAGCTTCGTTCTTTTCAAAGGGAAGGGGGGCCCTCTGAATGGTGTTCGGTGAGAGACCGATAGTTTCGCAGAAATCGGATGCTTGGATCGATCGCAATCCCAGTGCAGGTAGGTGGCTTGAGCGCTCCCAAATTCAAGACGGCAGA
>JAJDES010000341.1 GCA_029259675.1 Planctomycetota bacterium | reverse complement strand
CTTGGTCGGCCTCCGTGACCGCTCCCAATTGCACGGCTTTGACATTGGTCGTCGTCATGCTCGATTCCAGGGCATGCGTGCGGCCCGAAGCTTGGAGCTCGGGTGCCCTGCATGCTTGGTTGTTTGAACCGGATTCCATTCGTTGCGCTTGATGTTTGCTATCGGCCCAGTGGATTGTGATGCGCACCTAGGAGCCGAATCCTCCCAGTCGGCCCTCAAGAGTGCGCGAGGCCCAAAGCTTTGCGAGGTGTTATGTCGGGCGGGGACTGGTGCTGGAGCCCAATCGAAAACGAAATTTCTCTTTGTGAGCCAAGCGGCCCTTCGTGATTGCACTCCCGCGAGCATGGCCCCAACCCACTCCCTTTTTGAGGCGCACCACCTTGAGAAGGCTGCGTTTCTTGTCGCGCGGGCAAGCGCGGCCAAACGTGACGCTCCGCCTGGAACAACCGCCGGCAAAGGTGGCAACGAAAGGAGGGGTACCAGGTGCTTTGCTTGAGCCGGCAGAGAGGCGAGCTGCGCTCAGCTACCGCGCAATGGGGGCGCCCCTCGGCACCTGCCATTTCTCTTCACAGGTCGCTCAATGGGCGAGCGGAGCCTGCCCGCAAGCTATTCAGAGTCCGGCTCGGGCGCTTGCAGGGCGCGCAGCCGCTCACACTCGGCTTTGTATTCGGAGTTTGTGGGGAACTCTCGCGCTAGGGATGTCCACAAGTGAAGGGCGTCCCCAAGCTTTCCGCGCCGCTCAAGTTGCTTGGCATGTTCCGCAGCTTCGTAAAGAGCACGTCCCAGTTGCAGCTCGAACCCGCGTGTCACTCCCATCGCCAGCGTAGCTGTTTTCCAGGCGGCAATGGCTTGCGGATATTCCTTGCGCTCGCCGTGAATCATGGCGAGGTGTGCCCAAAGCGCGCGCTTGCGAGGTTGAATCTTCAGCGCCGATTCAAAGGCGGCCTGGGCAAGATTTAATTCTTCGGCATCGCCGTCGGCGCGGAAGAAGTGCAAGTAGCCGCGCATCTCATGGGCGGCCAAGCCATTGGGCTCCAGCTCCACAACTGTTTGGAGGAGTTCTTCAGAGCGCTCCCAATCCGAAGCGCGAATGGCCTCCATAAGTCGATCGCAGCGTTCTTGAACGTGGAGCATCAACGCGGGGTGGGGCATTAGATCCACGCTCTCCAGGATTCCGGGCTCCGCTTCTCCGCTGTAGCCCAAGGCGCTGAGCAGCTCCAAGGCTGATTGCTCCATGGCGTGAACTTCCCGCGATGATTTTTGGCCGGCAACATGCTGTCGCAGGATCGCCTGCAATTCGCGCACGCGCTCCGGTTCGCTTGCGCGCAAGTTGGTCGATTCGAGCGGATCGAGCTCCAAATTGTAGAGCTCCGCGTTGGGAAGCGCGGCGCGCGGCGCTTCTATGTATTTGTAGCCCTCTCTGCGAACCGCATGCAATTCGCTCCAGGCGTTGTGAAGTGGCGGATAAAGCGTTTCCATGAACAATGTTTGGATCTCGCCGTCTGCGCGCATGCTCCCAAGCAGCGACTGGCCCTCAACTCCGCGCGGAGGTGCCAGATCGCACAACTCCATCAGAGTCGGAAGGATGTCGAGCGTACTGACTACGCGTTGGACGCGCTGGGACTGCGGCAGTCCCGGCCCCGACAGAATTAGGGGCACACGCATGGTGCCTTCGTAGAGCAAGTAGGCGTGGGTCGGCTCGATCTTCTCACTCAAGCCTTCGCCGTGGTCTGCGACAACGACGACGATCGTGTCGTCCCATTTGTCGTGTTGCTGCAGGCCGCGCTTGAGCGTGGCGAAGCAATCATCGACGTAGGCGATCTCCGCTTGGTAAGCGTCGTTCGGGGCTGGCAGGGCGAATCCTTCAGGAGCTTCGTAGGGTGCGTGGGGATCGAATAGGTGCACCCATAGGAAAAGTGGTTTTTGGCGCGGCAAACGAGAGACGTATTGCAACGCTTCAGCTACGACTTCCGCGCCGCGGCGCTCCTCAAGTATGTCGCCGCGGTTTTCCTGCAGGGGATTGTCGGGATGTCCATAGACATCAAAACCCTGGTCTAAACCGAATTGGGAGTAGAGTGGAAACGATGCGATAAAAGCTCCGGTCGAGTAATCGGCGGCGCGAAACAACTCCGCTGCGGTTTCCAGTTCGGGACCGGCTTGGTAGTAGCCGTTGTCGCGCACGCCGTGTGTCCCGGGCCCCATCCCAGTCAGGATGCTCGTGTGCGATGGCAACGTGATCGGAACGGGCGTGTAGGCGTTTTCGAACAGGACTCCCGTTTGGGCCAGCGCATCCAAGTTGGGCGTATGGGCTTGCTCGCGCCCGTAGCTTCCCAAGCGATCCGCACGCAGGGTGTCGATGGTGAGCAGCAACACCGAGGGTTGACTGGGCTCGCCGCAGCTCAACAGAGCCAGACTGAAAGCCAGCCCGAGGGCCCAGGCGAGCAGCCCATGCCGCACGGCAAATAGGGTCTGACGTATCCGGGGCGCTCGGTTTTGGGGACCGATCGGAGTTTGCGGAAGGAGCTGGGGCATGGGCCGAGAAGCAGCAGCAATACTTAGCAAATGGCTCCTGGAAAGGTCAGCGATGGGCTTGGATTCCTGCACAATCGAGTGGGACCGGCGAGTCTGCGCCGGATCAAGGCGCGGGAAAGTACCGTTTGGGAACCAGAATCTTGCGCCGCTCGTCATCATTGAGCTGGTTGAGAGGCCGTTCCGGCCGCTTGAGAAGGCACGGATCGAAGTCGGATGCGGCGAGGGAAAGCAAGTCGGACTAAGCTCGAATCGCCCTGGAGGCACAGCGCGGGAGACTCGGGCTCCGTTTGGAGCCAACCCAGTGCCGGGGCCAGAATGCCCCGAGCACTTTCAAATTAAGCACAAGAGCACCAATGGAATTCAGAACGAGTGCCCCGTCCCATGATCAAGGGACACTCCGTGGAGAAAGTTGGATGCAAGCTTCCAGGCAAGATTTGAATACCGCCCCCGGCGTCACCGCCCCCAGCCCCCCGAACCCTTTCGCCCGCGCAGGGTCTGCATCGCGTCCAATTTTGACGCTCCTGTGTGGACTCCTATTGCTTTCACTGGCCCGGGAAGTCCTGGCGAACCCGGCGACGCTGCAGGTCAACAAGGGTTATTCCGGGGGTAAGCGCATTGGCGCAGCCGTGTGCGGCCTCGGCGATTTGAACGGCGACGGCTACGACGATTTCGCGGTGGGGCTTCCCTATGAACACGGTGAGGACGGCGGTGGACCCGACGGGGATCCGGGCACCCGTTGGGAAGGTCGCGTCCGCGTTTATTCCGGCGCGGACTTCGCGCTGCTAATGGAACTGAAGAGTCCGGCCAAGGCCGCCCGCTTCGGGCACTCCATCAATTCCGCCGGCGACGTCAACATGGACGGCTATTTGGACCTGATCGTCGGTGCGCCCTACGATTCCTCCAGCGTCAAACGCGGCGGTCGCGCGTTTGTATTTTCGGGGCAAGAGGGAGCGCTGCTGTATGAATTTTCCGGACCCGAAGAGGGAGAGCTGTTCGGGACCTGCGTGGATGGGGCCGGCGATGTGGACGGCGACGGTTACGACGACGTCATCATCGGTGCGCCGCTCAACAGCTTGGCCCATCAGGGCTCGGGTCGCGCTTACGTACTCTCCGGAAAAACCGGAGCGTCCCTGCATCTTTTCGACGGTGATGCCGTTGGTGATCGCATGGGGTTTTCCGTTGCGGGAGCCGGTGATGTCGACAACGACGGCTACGACGATTTAATCGTGGGAGTCCCGCAACCCATACGTTCGGGAAGTTTTGTGGGTGCGGGCTATGCTCGCGTGTACTCGGGCTTGGACGGCAGCACCCTACACACACTGACGGGAATCGACGGTGGAGATCAATTTGGATGCTCGGTCGATGGCGGAGATGACTTGGATTTGGACGGCTATTGCGACTTGATCGTCGGAGCCAAGTTGGAAGACATCGACGCGAATGCCCTGAACGGCGACGGCTTCGGCTCCGTGCGCGTCTTTTCGGGCTTGGACGGCAGTCAAATTTTCGGCCTATTCGGAACTTCAGCGGGCGATTTGCTGGGCCACTCCGTTGCCTGCGCCGGTGATGTCAATATGGACGGCTACCCGGATTTTATCGCCGGAGCTTCCCAACCCTCATTCACGAACACCAGCAACGCACCCGGCTACATTCGCGTCTACTCCGGCTTGAACGGCAGCTCGCTGCACTCAGTACCGGGAAATTCAGCGAGCTTGGCCTTCGGATGGGCTGTGGGCGGTGCTGGTGACGTCAATGGCGACGGCTATTGCGATGTGATCGTTGGTGACCCGCTTTATCTGAACAACGGCGCAGTGGGTGGCCGGGTCCGGGTTCTCTCGGGGGCCTCGGGCACTTCCTTGGTCCTGATCGATCAATAGCGGATCGGGTCGGGCGAGGGCGGGCACGTCTCGATTCCTCGCTCAAAATTCCGCGTTCGGCTCGGCACGGAAATCACTCGGGGCCGAAAATTGCGCGCCGCTCGCGCTTTGCAAGCGGGGCTCGGCTTCCACTTCAATCTCGGTCTCTGCCCTTGGGCCCGGGGCCGAAGCGCCGTTTTGTGTGCGGTTTTAAACATGTCGAGCCGTTCCTGACTTTGGGTGTTCAGCTATTCCCTCTGCACGGATGCTGGAAGCGCGGCGCTTGATGTTGGACAATCCCCAGGAGGAATCGGTGGGGAGTTCGTTGTGGCGATGTCCAAACAAGAGGCCGGTGAGATGCGCAACAAAGACACGTCCGATCACGCGAAAGAGCGAAGCGAAAGCGGTTCTGGTTCCCATACGCCCCCAAGTGCGGGCGACCCTGGCTCGGCTGCCGAGGAGGCATCCGAAGTGGAAATCAACGATCCCTTTGCTGTACAGCCGCCGGAATCGGATCCGGCCCTGCGCGAACCTGGGCTATTTGCCCCCGATTTGAATCCGGCCACGTCTGATTCGCGCGCTGCGGGGGAATCGGCCCATGAGCGGGACTTGGGAGCGGTCGCGCTGCGCACGGCAGCGATTGTTCCAACCCAAGCGGAGCCCGAGGGTCTGCTGGAATCCGAGGCGGAAGAGCCGCGGAGTCGTGGCGAGGCCTCGAGTACAAACACCGAGGAAGCAATCAGCGAGGGCGCCGACACCGGTAGGGAACATGCCGGTGACCCCAGGGGTGTCCAAGCCGAGCCGTCGCAGCCGTCCGCAGGTGAAGGGGAATCGAAATCGGAGGCCCCCGAGCCGATCGTGTACACGGTGACAGAAGCCGCTCGAGCTGCTTGCGTTTCGGTCCAAGCTTTGCGCCAGAGGATTTCGCGCGGGACCCTTAGCACGACGCGGGTCGTGCGTTCCGGCCGAGTCGTGCTCGGCATTGGCCGCGAAGAATTGGCGCAGCACTACGCGGAATTGTTGGATGCCTCCAGCGTGGGCAAGTCGAGTGCCAAAAGCTCAAGCGGCTCCGGGGAGAGTGCGAGCGCAAGCGCCGGCGAATCGGAGGCGGAAATCGACCAGTTGTTGCGACGCCGCCTGAAGCCCTTGCGCCGGCGCTTGGAGCGCGAAACGGTGGCTCGCGAGCGATTGCTCGGAAGTGTCGAGAGCTTGCAGCAGCAATTGGCGGAGCAGCGCAATGAAATGTCGGATTTGGTCGCCGAACGCCGCGTTCTTTCCGAGCGGCTCATTCAGTTGGAAGACCGCCTGGTTGTTTTCGGCAACGGTCAGGCCATTCGATCCCAATCGACCAAAGACAGCGCGTCGGCCGTTTGGATACGAGTTGTGGTCGGGGTGCTGTTTGTGGCGGCCATGATCTTGTTCGGCACCCGGTTTTGGAGCGAACTCGATCGTCGCTTGGATGCTCACCAACGTGCAACGGCGGCGGAGTTGTCCAATCTGATCGATACGGGCGCAGCCGACTCGGATTCGGTTGAACTCGATTCGACTCAACGCTAGGAGACTCATTCGAACGTTGGGGATGCGGGGCGACTTGGTTCAAGGCTAGCGTTCATGCTGCGCCTTTTCTGGGCGAGTACATGCCACTTTGCTTTGGGCGCGGGAGTTCGCGGCGCAGCTCCACAAGCCGGGTCTGAAGGGCAATCCTTCGTAGCGGTTAGATCGAAAAGCCGGGAATTGCGCTTGAGGCCGGGCCTGCGCGACCAGCGGACTGCGGCGAGTAAGCCCCTTAGAATTGCGCAGATGTTCGCGCCGCGGCTTCTGTGGGGGAATCATCTGCGTGGGGAATCGGCGGCGCAAGCGCAGCGGAATCCAGAGTTTTTGGTTCGCTGCCAAAGGTGTGCAGCAACTCCAATTGAGCTTCGCAGGCCGCGCTGAGTGGATGGGCCTTGCCGAGTTGAGTTTTGGAAAAAGCCCATGCATCCGCGGCAGTGGCTCGGGCTTCGGCCAGGCGTCCATTGCGCGCTTGCGCACCGCTGAGCATGAGTGCGCATTGAATGCGCTCGTGAATCGAACCGGGGTGGGGGGCTTGCTTGCTGCGCAGCGTGTGGGCCTGCAGGAGCAGATCTTCGGCCCACTCAAATCGATTGTAGCGCGCGTGGGCAACGGCGAGTTGCTCGCGAATCGTTGCGGAGCTCCCGTGCAGCCCGAGCTCCAAGTCCAGGTCCAACGCGCGTTGCCAATACTCCCCGGCTTGGTCTTCGAGTTCCAAGCGTTGCGTCAACTTGGCCAATTCGATCAGGGTTTCCAGTTGGGCCTCGCGGGTCGCGGGGAGTTCTTCGGCCAGGTCGAGGGCTTCGCGTTCGAGTTGAATCGAGCGTTTCAAATCAAATGTGCGCCGGCTGCGCTGGGCTGCCAAGCGCAGGGCCTCAAACAGCGCAAACGGGTCCTTGGCCGAGAGCCGCCGCAAATCCAAGCTGCGCTGCTCAAAAGCATTGGCGGTGTGCTTGTCACCGGCCTCGAAGTGCAAGCTCGCAAGTTGCTCCAAACAGTCCGCCTGAAGGCCGACACGCTTGGACGCTTCGGCCGCCCAAAGCGCCGAGCGCAGGGAGCGCTGGGCACTGTCCGTGCGATTCAAGCGCCTTTCGACTCGCCCCAGGGCCAAGCCGAGTCGAGCGCGGGGGCCGGGCTGGGTGCACAGGGTCCAGGCCTGCTCGTAATGCCGGGCGGCCGCATCCCAGTCTGAGAGTTGGACGAAAAGTGCGCCCAAGCTTTCCTCGGCACGCAACCTTAGCTCCGGCACATCGCGGCCCAATATCAGGGCTTCGCGCAGGAGTCGTTCGCGTTGTTCAGCGTCTTCTTCAATCGGGATGCAGTGCGCCAAATCCAGCATGGCGCGCGCCAAGGGAACTCCATCGCCGGAGCTGATCTCCCGGCCTCGATCCACAACAAGCTCCAACTCCGTGCGAGCCTTGTCCGCTTGTCCCAAACGGGTTAAGGCGCGGGCAAGGGCTTGGCGCAGCGGCAATTGATACGGATCTTCGAATCCGGTGATGCTTTGGCGGACGCGCGCCAGTTGCTCGGCCGAGTGAGCGCCCTCAATCAGATCGCGTGCCAACAAGAGGGCCCGCTCTGCGCGCAATTTTTGATCGTGGGCTTGCTGTCGTTCCCGCTTCGATTGGGTATGGGAGCGCTGCACGCGACTATCGCTCTGTCGTTCCCGCTGCCCTAGCTGCTTCAAGCTGCTGGCTTGCTTGGCTACCAACCGCTCCAATTGAACCTTGTTGAACCAAAGCGCGGCGACTGTGCCCATGACGAGGAGCAGCAACGGCGCCAGGATCGGAATGCGTTGCTTGTGAGTATGCGCGCGTGGTTTGTGTGTTGCGGGTTCCTGTGTCGATTCCGATGGCAGCTTGGGTTCAGATTGTTGCCCTGCTGAGCTGACCGCCCTTGGCCGTACTGCTCCAGCATCACTGGCTGAGGATGGAATGCGCGGGGTTTGGAGTGGAGTCGCTTGGCCGCTTAAGGCCGCCAACTCCGCTTGGGCCGCGAGCATCAATTGTGCATCCCCGGCACAGGCTGTTTGCAGGAAACTGGCCTGAGCCTTCGGGTTCATGTCGAATGCATCCAGGGCCAATTTGCGCGCGCGCACTTGTCTGGCTCGCTCCGCAATGGCGTGAGTTGCCGCCCCGGATGTGTCGGGTTCGGGGGCATCCGTCGGTTGCTGCTTGTTCATGGATTCTCGGCACAGCGAAGGGGCGCATGGGCTCCATTCGGCTTGCGCCGCAACGATTTGCCCATCATACGCAAAAGCGGCTCCGTGCTGTGCTGGGACCAGGGTGCCCGCATAACTTGGCGAAAGTGCTGGCAAGAACGGCTGCCCTTGGAAATGAGCTCACCCTGGGGATTGCCGCCAAGCGGACTCGCCGGCCTTGATTCGCGCGCCAATCCGGAACCACATGGATCGTGGCAACCCGGAATATTGAGTGTGAGACCGAGGGGCTCAATCGGCTCGAGCGCAGACGGGTACTTTCGAAGCTGTTTCAAGCTGTGGCGCAGGCGTGCGGGCGGACTGGGGAGTCCCGTGCTTTTATCGTTGCGCTATGCAGGCTTTGCGCGTATCAGGAAAGAGGGAATTCGAGGCAGTGCGCGCTTTCCTGTTAGCGCAATGTGAATCCACCCGTGTGAATGAACGGGGTGAATCGAACGCGCCCTTCAATTTCTCAAGCGCAACGCTCGCCATGAAAAACGCCTATCCGTTCAAAACTTATTTCGTAAAGGTCGCCCGGGGCTTGGCACTCGCGTGCGTGACCGCCGGCGTCGCTTTGTCCCAGGGCCGTATTGAAGGGTGGGGTGAAGATTCCTTTGGCCAGGTGACGAACCCACCGGTGGAGATGGACTTCATGGAGTTGGACGGCGGCTTCGGGCATGCGCTCGCATTGCGACCGGACGGCTCGATCGCGGCCTGGGGTCTCGATAGCAATGGGCAGGTGTCGCTCATTCCGGCGGATACCGGATTCACGCAAATTGCGGCGGCCGATCGAGTTTCGCTCGCGTTGCGACCGGATGGTTCCATTGCGATTTGGGGGCAGGACAGCTTCGGACAAATTGCAGCGGCTCCGAGTGGAAGCGGGTTCACCTACGTC
>JAJDES010000035.1 GCA_029259675.1 Planctomycetota bacterium | reverse complement strand
CCCCTTGGATGCGACTTCGGTTTTTCGTTCCCCGGTATTCCTGGAACACAAGCCGCAGCATGTTCACGTGCTGGACACGCCGGGTATCCATCCCGTTGGTGCGGGGGTCGAACTCGTGGCTGCGCCCTGGTTCAGCAAGCGACCCGATCGCGATCTCATGGCGGAAGCCTGCGCAAGTTTGGCAGTTACGACTACGACGACAGCGACGACTGTGCCGGATTCTCCTTTGCGCATTGCTGTCGGACACGGGGCACTCGACAGCTTGAATCCCAATCGCGACGACCCCGCGTCGATTGCGGTGGGCGCACTCGCGCAACACTTGAGTGCCGGCCAGTTGCATTACGTTGCACTTGGAGACAGGCATTCGTGCACCGATGCACACACAGGCGGTCGCGTGTGGTACGCGGGCGCCCCGGAACCCACCGACTATGACGAATTGGACCCGGGCCGGGCCTTGATCGTCGAGTTGAGCCACAGTCAATGCAACGTGGATCCCGTGGCTGTAAATCGCTGGTGCTTTGAGCAGCGTGAGTTTGATCTTGACGGGTGGGATGACCTGAAGCACTTGGATGAAGTGCTGAGTCAAATGCCCAACAAGCAGCAGCGGATTTTGAAGCTCAGCTTGCGCGGATCCCTAGACTTGCGCCAAAAAGCGCACTTGGATGAACGCTTGGAGTTGCAACGCGATTTGTTCGCGGCGATTGAGCTTTGGGAGCGACATTCGGAGTTGGCGATCCGCCCCGTGGATGAGGACTTCGCCACCCTGGAATTGTCGGGCTTTGTGGACGAGGCCGTGCGCGAACTGCGTCTTCAAGCTCAGTCGGACGTCGAGCGGGAAGCGTTGAAGGCGCAATCGGCGCTCGCGTTGTTGGTGCGGCTGGCGGAGCGCGTGCGATGAGAATCCATCGCCTGCAGTTGAAGCACTTTCGCGCCATCGAAGCATGCGACCTGGAGTTTCAGGTCGACGGCTTGAATGTAATCAGTGGGCCGAACGAAGCCGGCAAGTCCAGTTTGAAGGAAGCCCTGTTTCTGCTGCTTGAGATCAAGGACAACTCCAAAGCCCAGGCCACCCAGGCTGTTCAGCCGGCGGGCCAAGATGTGTCCACCGAAATAGAAGCGGAGCTAGAGACGGGTCCCTATCGCTTTCTCTTTCGCAAACGCTTTCACCGCAAGCCGGCCACCGAACTGCATTTGCTCGCGCCCAAACGCGAGCAATTGAGTGGGCGCGACGCCCACGATCGGGTACAGGCGATGCTGAAGGAAACGTTGGACTTCCCCCTTTGGAAGGCCTTGCTGTTCAAGCAGGGTGAGGGGCAGGCGAAGATCGGAGCCAGCCCGACCTTGTTGGCTGCTTTGGATCGCTCAGCGGCGCGAACCGTCGAAGGCGATGCGAGCGAAACCTCCCGAAGTCGCGGGGAATTGTTCCCCGACGAAACGAACAACAGTGACGGCCACGATGCGCTTTGTGAATCCATCTTCGAGGCTGCACACGGAGAATTTCTGCGCTATTTCACGCCTACTGGGAAACCGGCCAAGGACTTGGTGGCGGAAAGCAAGGAGCTGGAGGCGGCGGCGGAAGAGGTGGAACGCCTGACTGCTGAATTGGCCAAGGTTGAGCGGGACGCGGAGCGCAGCACCCAGTTGGCTCAGATTTTTAGGGAGCAAAGCCAAGGGCAAACGGCGGCTGCTAAGGAGCTGGAGCAAGCTCGACTTGACTTTGAGCAAGCGAAGCGCTTGGAACCATTGGTTCAGGCTGCGCGGGCTGAGAGCGAAAAGGCCTTGTCGGATTTTTCGAATGCCCAGGAGCGCTTGCGTGAGCGTGAAGCTTTGCACGCGAAGCTCGAGGGGCTTGCTTCGAAGTTGGAGCGGGCCCAATCGGAGAGCGCTCAAGGGGAGGCCCAGGCCGAAGTTTTGGTGGGGCAAAGCAAGGCCCGGGCGGACTCCACCAAGCAGTTGGGGGAGAAGCGCGTGGCTGCGCAGAAGCGGGTGGAGCAGGCGGCGGAGTCCTGTGCGCATCTGCGCGAAAAAGCTGAATTGGAGACCTTGATCAAGAAGCGCGATCGCCATGATTCGGCCCAGGAGTCTTTCAACGCCCTTAAGGCGGACTTGGCCGGGCTGCAAATCACCTCGGAGGACTTAAATTTCTTGCGCGAGGCCCAAAACCAAGTCGGCGTCGCCCAGGGGCTAATCGAAGCGGTCAGCCCCGAAGTGCACTTGCGTTCGGTGCGGGAGCTTGAGGTGATGCTCGACGGAGAGTCGACGCGCTTGCAGGCCGGCCAAGAAGAGTCGCGCTTGGTCGAAGTTGAATTGAGTATCGAAACATCGGAAGGCTTGCACGTGAGCATCCGAGCGGGCCGCAACGCCGAGGAAGCGGCCAAGCGTTTGCACGAAGCGGAAGCTCGAGTGCGCGATCGTTGTGAAAGCTTGGGACTTGCCGATTTGGCCGAGGCGGAAAAGCGCTTGGAGCGAAAACGTCAGTTGGAATCGGAATCCAAGCGCTTGGGTGCCTTGCTGGAAGAGACGCATTGGAACACGGATTGCAAGCTGCGAGCGGAAACCCTGGCCGAACGCATTCGGGAACGCAGTCAATCCAAGCGGGAGCTCGCCGATTGCGACCTTGGCGAAGCCGTGGCTTTGCTGGAGTCGAGCGAAGCCGAATTAGCGGCAATCGCAAGCCAATGGGAGGAAAGTGGGCGCTTGGAAAACAAGTTGCAGGCGGAACTCGCCGTCATGTCCGAACGCCGGAGCGGTGCGCGCAAGAGAGTCGAGGAGTTCTCCCATGAGCGCGATCAATGTACTGCTGAACTCGCGAGCCAGCGCGAACGCATTGCGGATGATGAGTTGGCCCTGAAGCTCGAACAGGCGAAAGCGTTGAAGTCGGTCAAGGCGAATGCGCTGGATGAGCTTGTGCTGCAGCTTCAATCCAGCGGATTGGAGGCCAAGGCACAGGCGCTTTCCGCCCTGGAGTCCAAGCTAAAAGAGTGGACGCGCGAGCTGGCCGCAAGCGAGCGCGAGCGGGGAGAAGTGGATGCGCGGCTTGAGCTGCGCGGCGGCATGGGCTTGGGCGAGGTTCTGGAAAGTGCGCGGGGCGAGGAGCGCCGGCGCAAGGGCGAGCTGCAGCGCAAGACACAACGGGCCGAAGCCGCAAGGTTGTTGTACGAGAGCTTGAATGAGGAACGCGAAAAAGCGCGATCGAGTTACGCGCGACCGTTGGCCGAACGCATCGATGCTTTGGGTCGCTCCATATTTGGCGACAGCTTTGCAGTCGAATTGGGGCCGGAGCTTGAAATTGCCCGGCGCAGTTTGAACGGCATTAGTTTGGATCTCGATCAACTCTCCACGGGCACGCGCGAGCAACTTGCGATTCTTTCGCGTTTGGCCTGTGCTGAGCTCGTAGCGCGCGATGGCGCAGGTGTTCCTCTGATCCTTGACGATGCCCTTGGGGCTTCGGATTCTGCGCGCACACAGCGCATGACGCAGCTCTTGGCCGAGGCGGGTGACGGCAAACAGATCCTCCTGCTCTGTCCCGATTCCGACCAACTAGAGTGGCCGCCGGGGGTTAAGCGAATCGCCATGTCCGTACAAAGTCCGCGCTGAATTTGTGCTTCCGGAAGTGCTTGCGTGAGCCATTCGGCCCCAAAGCTTCAAGGCCCGGCAGGTTCGAAGTCCGGCTTCAATCCGGTGGGCTTAGAGCTTGCAGGCGCGCGCGATCGGGAGCGCCGCGCAGGATCTCCACCAACATTTCGCTGTCGGGGTAATGCTCCAGCTCATACCGGTTGAGGGCTTCTACCTCCTGGGTGCTATGTCCCAGGAATTGCAGGCACATGCTCATTTGGGCCGCCTCGCCGGGTTGCGGAGCTTCACCGCGCCGATAGGAGTCACGCAGGCTTTGGGCCAAATCCTGCGCCATGCGTCGGTAAGCTCGAATCGCCTCCGGAGTCAGGAAATCGAGCGCCGATTCTTCATTGCCGATATCGAGCGGGAGCGGGG
>JAJDES010000340.1 GCA_029259675.1 Planctomycetota bacterium | reverse complement strand
CTCCATCCCCAATTTGACCGTGCTCTCACCCAGTGACGATATCGAGATGCATCAGATGGTGCGCTGGATGCTCGATCACAGGGGCCCGGTTTACCTCCGCACCGGTCGCAGCCCTGTCCCGCGCCTGTTGCCCACCGACCATCAATATCGCCCCGGGCATTGGCCCACGTTGCGCGAGGGCACCGATGTGACCTTGGTCGGCATCGGCATTACCGCTCACATTTGCGTGCGGGCGGCGGAATTGCTGCAAGCGGAGGGCATCAGCGCCCAGGTCATCGCGGCCTCCACTTTCAAAACGGCGGACGGCAAGGGCTTCGCCGAACGGGCCGCGCGCACAGCGGCCGTCGTCACGGCGGAAGATCACAATCTGCGCGGGGGAATTGCCTCCTTGGTGCCCGAGTTGCTTTGCAAGCACCACCCCATGCCTGTCGAATCCATCGGCCTGGACGACTGCTTCGCCGAGAGCGGATCTGCCGCAGCACTCTTTCAGAAATATGGGTTTACTGCCGAAAATGTAGCTCAGACGGCCAAACGTGCCCTGGCGCGCGCAGCGCAGCCGGCACTCAACGGCTAACTCCCGCATCTTCTCCACACGCACCGGCCCCACCTACACCAAGAAGACTGGATCCGATTGAAAGTCGCTCTGCTTTGGCCCCACAACCAGCACGCGCTGGACATACCCGAGACCATCCCGCTCGGCCTGGGTTACTTGCTGGCAAATTTGGATCCGGAGCGCCATCCGGCCAGCTTGATCGACGCCACACTCGATCGCTTGGCGCCGGCATCGCCGGAATTTGAGGAACGCCTGCGCCGTGAAGCACCGGATATCGTCGGAGTTTCCTTTTGGAGTAGCAATGCACACTCCGTCTACGAAAGTTGTCGCAGCATCCGCCGCATTTTGCCCGGCACCAAAATCATTTTCGGCGGTCCCCACGCGACGTCCTACGGAAAGTTTGAAGTCGAAAGCGGCAATGCGGATTTCGTCATTGCGGGCGACGCCGAGTTTTCCTTCCCCGAGCTGCTGAATGCGCTGGAGGATGATAGCGACTTGGATCGAATCTCAGGTTTGGTCTGGCGCGACGCGCAGCAGAACATTCATTGCAACGAGCTGCATTACGTAGACGAACTCGACAGCCTCGGACGCGTCGACTACGGCTTGTTGCGATTGGACGACTATCACCAATTGGGCTACGGCTATCGCGGCAAGGCGGTTCTCAACGACGGGCTGAAGAGCGCCATGATGATGGCCACCCGCGGTTGCCCGTACCGCTGCACTTTCTGTTCCGCACCTTTCATCAGCGGCCGCCCCCTGCGCACCCACAGCCCGGCCCACGTCGCCGATGTGATTGAAGACCTTTATCGAAATCACGATGTGCGTCTGGTCAGCCTCGGCGACGATCAATTCACGTTGAATATCGCCTACGCCACGCAAGTCTGCGAAGAAATCATCTCCAGGGACTTGGCTGGACTTGTCATGGTCACGCCCAACGGCATTCGGATGCAATCCAACATTGCACCCGAGTTCCTGCGCCTCATGCTGCGCGCGGGCTGGCAAGAACTGACGATCGCACCGGAATCGGGTTCGCCGCACACGCTCGAGATCATGCAAAAAGATCTCGACCTTTCCGTGGTCAAGCCCTTTGTCGAGTTGTGCCACGCCGAAGGCATCAAGCTGAAAGCCAATTTCATCATCGGCTATCCCGGTGAAACGCGTGCGGACATCGAAATGACCGCGCGCTTCATCGAAGACAACGACTTCGACAACATCAGCCTGTGCTTCTTTCAACCGCTGCCGGGCACGCCGATCTTCGATGAGCTAATCGCCAGCGGCGAGATTCCCCCGGACTTCGTGCCGGCCCGCTACAGCCAATTGACCTATTGCCCCAAGGGCGTGGACGCCCAATGGCTGTGCGACACGTTCAATTCGATCCTCAACAATTTTCGCGACTCCAAGGGCTGGAACTACATCAACGACCGAGTCGGCTCCATTCGCGTTGCGGAGGGTGAGGAAGAACGCAATACCGAAGGCAGTGGCATCGCCGGCGCAATCCCCCATACGGTCATGACCATGGGCAGCGCAAATCCTAAAGACCAGCTGCTGACGTGAAAGCCACCGAAGCTGTATTGAGCGCCGAGCGCACAATCGTGCTGCGCGAAGTGGAACTGCCGCAACTCGCCGAGCGCGATGTTTTGATTGAGGTTGTCTCCTGCGGCGTTTGCTCCAGCGAATTCCCGGTCTACCGCGGGGAGACCATGGGCGTGCGCGGCGTCTCGTACCGCTACGCGGACTTTCCCTGCTCGCTCGGCCACGAGGTGGCAGGTCGCGTCTTAGCTGTCGGTGCGGATGTCACCCATCTGGCACAGGGCGATCGCGTGACGGGCATTCCCTATCGCGGTTCCGGTTTCGCCACTCACATCGTGGAAGACGCGGATCTCTTCCTACGTGCACCGGAGAGTATTCCGCTTGAGTATTGCCTGGGCGAGCCCCTGATGGCGGTCACGAACATTGTGCGCCAGGCTCAACCCGAGTTTGGCGACACGGCCCTGATCGTCGGCGATGGATTCCTAGCGCTACTTACTGTGGCCCTGTTGGCGCGCTATCCACTGCGCGGAATTGTCGTAGTCGGTCACCACCCCGAGCGCTTGGCCTTGGCTCGCGAGTTTGGTGCGAGCTTGACCATCGACGGCAAAAGCGAGGACGCCTACTGGTGCGCGCGCAAATTCATTGACGGCCCCGCACACGACCCCGATTGCACTCCCTGGCGCGGGGGCGCCGAATTGGCTTTTGAGTATGCCGGCAACATGGAGGCCCTGGCCCTTTGCGCCAGCTTGTGCAAAGCCAAGTCGCGGGCGCGCTTGATGATGCCGTCCTTTTACGGCAACCAAGAATTCAGCATTGGCCATTACCTCATGAATCGGGGTCCGGATCTGCGCGTTTGCCACCCGGCCCACTCACCCGACTCCATGGATGACATGCGTCGCGCCATGTGGGGCCTGGGGGCGGGGCACTTTCCGATTGAAACGGTCGTGACCCATGCCTTCGGTCTAAGCGCTATCGCGCGCGCCGTCGAAATGGCTTTGGCGCGCGAAGATGGCTACATCAAGGGCATCGTCGTTCCCAACCGCGCCCTTTGCGAGCGGCCGGAGAGTCTGCATTGGACGGGCGAGTGAAACCCAGCCTCTTGATCATAGGCGGTGGCATCGAACAGGTGCGCGCCTACGAGCTTGCGCACGAGATGGGCTTGCACGTGGTCGGCACCGATCGCAACCCGGATGCTCCGGCTTTGCAACTGGCCGATGAAGTGTTGATCGTTGACACCCACGACCCGGACGCGAATGTGCGCGCCGCATCCGTGCAAAATCAAAAGCGCAGCCTGCAGGGTGTGATGACAATTGCGCACGATGTTCCCGAAACTGTGGCTGAAGTCGCATCCGCATTGGGGCTGTTCCATATTCCGCTGGAGGCCGCTCGCTTGGCTCAAGACAAGTTGGCCATGAAAGAGCGCTTTGAGCGAGACGGCGTTTCGATCCCGCTCTTTCGCCGAGTTGAGTCCGCGGAGCAAGTACTCGAATGTCTCGAACACTGGGGCGGCCCCATTGTTGTCAAGCCCATCGACAACTGCGGAGCTCGCGGAGTGTTGCGACTGGAAGATTCCGAACGAGTGCAATGGGCCTTCGAGCGCGCCCGCTCCCTATCCAAACGCGGCGTTGTTTTGGCGGAGAAATACCTCGCCGGCATGCAACTTTCGACCGAATCCATGCTGGTCGGCGGCCGCGCCTACACCGCCTCTTGGTCGGAGCGCAATTACGACCGACTGGACGAATTCGCGCCTTACATCATTGAAGACGGCGGCGTTTTACCGGCGACGCTGAGCCCGGCCCAGGTGCTGGCGGTCGAAGATCTAATCCAAAGCGCTGCTCACTCGTTGGGCATTCAGGATGGACCCGTCAAGGGCGACTTGGTCTGGACCGATGATGGCCCGGCAGTAATCGAGATCGCGGCTCGCTTGTCCGGCGGCTACCTCTGCACGGATCAAATCCCCCACGCCAGAGGCGTGGATCTAGTGCGGCAAACAATCCTGCAGGCTTTGGGTCAGCCGCTAAATATTGATGAGCTGATTCCCTCAGCGCGCTGCTTCATCGGTGTGCGCCATTTTTTTCCAAGACCCGGACGCGTCACGCAAATCACAGGCTACGACGAGCTTCGGGCGATGCCCTTTGTGATCAAGAGCGCGCTTTATGTCTCCGCCGGCGACACCATTGCCGAGACCACCGACCACACAACCCGGGCCGGCTTCGTGTTCGCAGAGGGCTCAACTTCAGAGGAAGCCGAAGCCCGCGCCGTCAGCGCTGCCAAGAGCGTTCGCATCGAAACCGTTTGACCTGCTAGGTCGCCCTTGATGCCCACGGACCCTTCAAGCGCCGCTGCAAAGAGTGAGCTGCCGGTGTCGGTGCTTATGCTCGGGGGCGGCGTGCAACAAGTGGAAGCCGTGCGGCAGGTGCAGTCGTTTGGCTTCAGGGTCATTGTTTCGGATCGCAATCCCAACGCGCCCGCATTCGAACTAGCCGACGAATGCTGGGTTGTCGACGGATCCGATGCCCTTGAGCTCACTCGCCGCGCCGTGGATGCCAAGCGCCGGGGATTGCAAGCCGTCTTCACCTTGACCGAGTTGGTGGAAAGTGTGGCCGCCGTTTGCCTTGGCGCCGAGCTGCCCGGCACTTCGCTCGAAGCTGCGCGCGCATGCCAAGACAAAGCTGCGAGCGCTCAACTTTTCGAGAACGCTGGAATACCGATCCCAAAAACCATTGTCACGACCGACTTGGCCCAAGCCCAAGCTGCGTTTCGCGACCTGGGTGAGCGCGTGTTTGTCAAACCGTCCCGGGCCTTCGGCGGCCGCGGCAGCGGACGAGCGACCCATGCGGACCAATTGGAGCAAGCCTTCGCAAAAGCTCGCAAAGAGTCGCAGCACGTACTTGTACAGGAACTGTGTGAGGGCAGCGTGCACGACACAAACGGCATTTTTGACAGCAATGGGGAGTTTCACAGAGCCGGCTTGGCCGATCGAAGTTTTCACCCCGAGTACCCAATCGAGTTGGGAGCCTCCGCCCCCAGTCGATTGAGCCCGGAGCAATCCGACCAAGCATTCAAGTGGACCGAACTTGCCGCGCGCGCCGTTGGGATCAATTTCGGCCCCGTCAAGGCGGACTTCATACTCGCGGACAATGAGTTGCGCTTGCTCGAGTTGGCTCCGCGCACGCACGGCCCAAAGGGGACGCTGTGGTTGCTGCCCTTGGCACATGAGTTCAGCCCCTTAAGAGCCAGCCTCGAAGTACTTGTCGGGAGTGCCCCATCTCAACATTGGACAGACACGGCGGCCAAGTGTTGCGCCTATCGGGGCTGGCTGGCTCCAGCCGGCAAGTTGCTTGCGCTACATGGACTGGAAGCTGCCCGCGCCGTCCCGGGAGTTGAATACATTTTGCAACTGAAAGGCGCCGGTGAACGCATTCGACCCGCGAGGGACTCGAGCGCCGTCGTGCTTTACGTTTTTGCAAGCGGCACTTCCCAACCGGAAGTCGATCGGAGCCTGGACGCCGCCTTGGGTGAGTTGCGCGCGGACATGGGGTGAGGCGGGGCTTCCAGCAGCAGCCGGACGAACCGCCAAGTTTGCCGCTTTGGCTAAGGGGTGGGCTCAATCGTCCAACCGACGACATCCGCCAAAGATTCGGGCAATCGGACTTCGTCGTCTTCGGCCACATTCCACTCCAACTGAGAGCCGGTTCTTTCTGCAAAGCTGCTCAAGCGTTCGCGCTCGCCCCGTGACATGGGCAATCCTCCGTCGGCATAAAGGAAACGCAGGCGCGATGAACGCATCGGTCCCAGCTCATGTTGTTTCTCGCCCGCGGCAACACTCAAGAGTGCGCCGTAGACATCGGTTCCGGCGTGGTGCAGCAAACGGTCGACCTTGGCATCGAAGAGCATGCCCACATCGATGACCCTTGGGCCCTCTTCCGTCCAAATCAGATCGAAATTGAAGGCCGTGTGGGTCAATTCCAAACTGGACGCGACCTTGCCCGCCAATACTTCGATCGCCGCAAAACGCTCGTCATCGGGATCCTCTTCGCTCAAGCGATGACCGGCGGGCAAACGCCGCGCGCCGATTTGCACGTGTAGCTTGCGAGTGGCCACCGTCCAGTGCACTTGTCCGGCTTCTCCGGTGACGGCATTGACGCTGTACTCGGGACCGGAGTTGAATTCCTCAATCAGGACGGTCCCATCGGGCGAAAACGCGGCGGCTTCAGATTGTGCAGTCAGCAGCGCCGCACTCGGGCCCTCTGCCGATTGAGCTTCGCGCACGATCGTGACACCGCTCGACCCACTTGAGCATCCGGCCGGCTTCACCACGACGGGCTTTGCAATCAATGCCCCAAGCTGGGGAGCCTCTGCAGCGCCCGTCACAGCAATCGCTTGAGGAGTGGCTATGCCGGCACTGGACAAATTCTGCTTCGTTACCCGCCGATCCAAAATTCCCGCAAGTGCCCTGGGCGAGGGACCGGGAACGCTCCAATCCTGCGCGAGTTGAGCCCAAGCCGTCAGGGCGCCTTCGCGAGCGGATGCAGTAACGACCGCATCAACTTTTCCAAGCTTCGATACACGCGCCCGGATTCCGGATGCATCCTCACTGGACAAATTCCAAAACTCATCCGCCAACTCGGCGCCCTGCGCGTTCGGGTCCAAGTCAAAGGCCCACAGCCTCCAGCCCAATTGCTTGCAACGCCGCATAAGAGGTACCTGCGATTTGCCGGCACCCAACATCACGATCCGCTTGCCTCTGCTTCCCATGGTTTCAGATCTTAGCGATCCGAACTCCGCCGGCACGCTCGCGAATTCAAACGCTCTCGAATGCCAACGCATTTACCAAATGCGGCCCGCCCCCCTGGATGTGGGTTCGCGTGCTCGCCTTTGGCCCGTGTTCGCCCTAGGCGCTCTGACGGTTTTCGATCCAGCGCTCGAAACCGCGATCTGTCCAACGGCCGAAGATGGCGGGCTTGGGCATGGCATTTCCCAATTCGCGCGCAGCCACATTGTCTGTACTTTCCCGGATGGCCATGGAGGCCTCGCGCCAGTCCGGGTGGGCGTCGATCCAATTGACGATTTCGAGCATGGGAACATGGCTGTCCCACTCGCCCTCAAAGTGCTCGAAGAGATCGCGCATGCGCTCCAAGTCGGCATCCTCATCGACGCACAGGCGAAAATCATTGCGCATCAGACGCGGATCCACTTCGGTTTCGATAGTTCGAAAGTGCTTGCGGTTGCGCAGGAAGTAAAAGGAGCCCACGTGTTCACGATCGCGCGGGTCCGAAGAGCGATTCGCCATTTGTAGGGCGTGCGCCGACAGAATATTTTGGCCCGAAAGAGTAGCCGAAGCGCCCGGATGAGCGAGGGCAACGAAATCAGCTTCGCAACTGCCCGCGGCCTCGATCTGAAGATCCGCGAATTGCGCACTGGCCAGGGGGCAATCCCCTGTGACGCGAACCAAATGAGTTGCGTTCAGTTCATCCGCCAGCTGCACGTAGCGCTCAAGCACGTCCGTTAGGGAGCCGCGGCGGTGCTGGACACCCGCTTGATCCAAAACGTCCGCCAATGGATCGTCGCTGGGATCCGTTGATGTGAGCACAACCACCTCGAGCGCGTGGCGCGATCGGCGCATGCGCTCCACCAGGCGAAGGATCAGCGGCTTGCCCGCCAAATCGGCCAGGACTTT
>JAJDES010000339.1 GCA_029259675.1 Planctomycetota bacterium | reverse complement strand
AAGCGCAGCCCGAAGTTGAATTCGTCGTAGACGTCCTGTTCGGCCGAGAGGTACATGTCGCCGTTCTCGCCCACAACACCTTCGGCAAGTTTGAAGGTGGCTTCCAGCGTCTCGTCGCCGTTGGCCGTCGTATCGCGACCGGAAATGACTTCGAGTCGATCGAGGAACCAGGTGTTGTTGTTGATGCTTTCCGTGCCCAGCATGCGCGACAGGAAATCGGAGGCGATGTACAGGCCGACCGTTTGAACGCCTTTTTCGTTGAGCAACGACACCTTTCCCTGGGGCGGTCGCCCGGTCATCAGCAACACATACGCATCGTCCTGGGGCAGGGGCGGCGAACTGGAGACGATGATTTGCGGACTGTCGTAGGGGCCTTGCGCAATGAGATCGAGGTCGTATCCGGACAAACGCATGTTTGCCGCTACGTCTAGCTGGGGCACAAACGGATTGGATTCAAAGTCCAAGCGACCGCCATCGATGTCAAGCCAACCGGTGGGGAGCTTTACGCGCGAGGGGTCGATGTAGACCTGCCCGCTGAAGGTCGGCACTTCGCCGTCTCCATTCAAATTCAGCTCGGGACGCAGCTCCGCTTGCAGAATGCGCGTGCGCACGCGCAGGGGAGCGGGCGATGAGATTTTGATGTCGAAGCGCACATCCTTGAGCGGCGCTTCGCGGAACGAGAAGGGCTTGAAACCGGCCCGCGCCGAAGGTGCGCGGTTGCGTCCGGTAGCCTGTTCGAAGATTCCGATGTTGCGTACGACCAAGCCGTCGGTCAAAGCCAGGCTGCCCGAGAGTTTGGGGGCGCGCAGCGGTCCCGCCAAGGTGAGCTCGGTATCGCCGCGAAATTTCAGTCCGTTTCCACGCAGGAACAAAAGGTCACTACCGCTCAATTTTAAATTCAACTCCGGCGACTCACCGCCGAGCTCGACAATGCCGGACATCTCGAAAGGCGCCGCGCCGAGCTCCCCGTGGAAGGAGTGAATTTGCATGCGTTGGCGATCGAAATCGAGGCGCAGGTTGGCGTGTTCGATGGCGGGCATTTGCGGAACGACTTTGAACACGGCGTCATCGAGTTCAATGCGCCCTCCGTAGCGCGGTGCATCGGTTGTGCCCGAAAGTGCGAGTTGAACTCGCAGAGCGCCTTCCAAGCGCCGCAGGAATCCACCGCCGTATTGGGATTGGAGTCGTTGCAGCAACTCGGGGTCGTGCGTCTCCAGATCGAATTCGGCCCCGATCGGCGTATCGTCCTCGAGTAGTTGCTCGCCGCCGGCCCAACCCTGGAAGTCGGGGGCGACACCCAGGGAGCCCGAGGCGTCGAGGCTCAGCGAAGAGGACTTCAAGCTCAGGGTCTCGAGCGTCCAGCGCTGACCGATATCCAGGTCGGCGATCAAATTGGCATCTCGCACCCAGGCCTGTTTCAGTTCAGGGGCAAAGATGGAAAGTTGCTGGCCGTCCATGTGTGCGTGGCCCCGCAGATCGTCCCAACTCCCGAGCAGGTCGATGTCCACGGCCAACTGGCCCTGGGCTGCACCGCGCGGATCGCCCGGGGCATTGAGTTTGCCGAGGTCGTCGAAATTGGCTCGCGCATGCAGCTTGAGGTCGCCGTCAAGCAGGGGCGCATCCGAAAGGGGCGCGAGCGGCAAGCTGCCTTCCAAGTCGATGGCAATTCCGTTTTCGGGCCGCTCCGCCTTGGCGCGCAGGATTTTCAGACCGGCTTCGTCCAGCAGGAGGTGCCAGTCCAAATCAACCCCGGAAACTTCGAGCGCATCCTCGACACTCGACTGGATAACGCGTTTGACGCTGACGTTGCGCGCGCCGCCTTCGCTGGCAAAGAAGAGTTCGGAGCCTTGAATCGAACCGCGCAAACGACCGTCGAGTGAGCTGGCACGGAAATCAATGCCGCGCGCCCAAAGTACGGGTCGCACGAAGGGCAAGGGATCAAAGTTGTCGAAGGCCAGCTCGAAGCTGGTCAAATTTTGATTGCGAGAGAGGCTGGCCTCCAAGCCGCCGGCACTGCCCTCAAGGCGCAGTTTTTCGAATAGGGGCCAGCCGTCCTTGAATTCGATGCGCTCGGCTGCGGAGATCGATACGTCAGCTTCACCACGGGCCAGATCGAGGCGCTCTATGGACAGCACGCGCGGATTTCCGCGCTCGTCCAATTCCACACCCGCCACCAAATTCAGTTCGCCCGCATTGGTCCGAGCGCGCAGGGTGTCCACTTGGATATTGCCGGGTTGCATGCTTCCCGCCGCTTGCAGGTCTTCCACTTCCACTCCGGCCGAGTGGAAGCCGCCCGTTTCCAATTCCCAGGCTCCGCGCGGCTCGCTGCGCGTGCCCTCGAAGTTGCCCTCAAAGCTCAGTGCGCCGAGCGGCCCCCAGCCTTCGGGCAACCAGCGTGTGGCGTCGGTCAATTCGATGCTGGCGATGACGTCACTGGCCCTGGCGTCTTCGATGTCGTAGGTGCCGGACAATTTCAGATGATCGTCCGCGCTGTTCGCTTCGAGCAGGCGCAACTCGACTCTGCCCGTATCCGCGCTCAAGTCCAACGCGACTTCTCCCAGGGGGAGGCCCGCAGCCAGGACATTGTCGCCGCTCAACTGTGCCGATCCGCGCAGGTCGGGCCACGCTCCGGCGAACTCCATGTCACCGCCCAAGCTTCCGGCCCAATCGCCGCGACCCAAAACGGTTCCCAGGGGGGCGAGGTCTTCAAATTCAGCGCGCATCACAAGTTGCAGGCGCGGCGCTTGCTTTTGACTGCCGAGCACCCGGTCGGTGCGCAGGGATCCGTCGATCCAGTCGATGCGGCCGCCGGGGAGTTCGAGTCCACCGCCGAGCACCTTCAATTCGCCCTTGGCCAGACTGGCTTCCAGTTGCAGCAAGTGCGCGGGCACGTCCTTGTCGGCCACGGGATTTTTCGCGAACAGGGCGGGCAAGTCAGCCAGCTGCAGGTCTAAGTGACCGGTCCCTTCGCTGAGGAGTTGCTCCAACTCGCCGTCACCCAAGTCGAGTCCGAAGCCGCGCGCATTGAGTAGGTTCGCACCTTGGATGAGTTCGAATTTGTCGAAGGCCAGTTTGCCCGCGTCCAATTTGGCTGCGAGCGTGAGTTGCACGCCATCAATGTGTTCGTAGCCAAGTGCATTCGCGCGCGCTTGGATTTCGCCGACAGCTGCAAGAGGATCCTCGAGCGGGAATTTGACCACGGCGTTCAAGGTACTCAGGCGACCCGTAAACGCTTGGCTGTTCGGCCAGAGTCCGTCGGTGATCGGGCCCAACTCCAATTCGAGTGCCTCGATTCCAAGGCTGCATTGATCGTCCCGCAAGCGGCCGAACATGCTGTAGGTCGCACCTTCAATCGTGCCGCTCGCGCGCGCGCCGAAACCGGGGCGATCGGGGTCGGCCCAACGAATTTCCCCGTCGCTTACAAGTTGCTGTTCATTGAAACTGACGGCGCGGATTTGCAGACCCGTTGTCTTGAGCAAAAGTCGCGTGGCGAGTTCAAACTCAAGCGGGGCTTGCTCACCGTTGCGGATGCGAACTTGCTTCGCGCTCAAGAAAGTTTCTTCGCTCGAATCGGTGCCGGGCAAACTCAATTGGATGCCGTCCGTGAAGACGTGACGCTCTGCATTGATGCGCACCGAAACACGCGCGTTTTCTACATCGATCCGAGGTAGGCGCGGAATGGCCTGCAGCGGACCGCCCCCAGGTTCGCTTGGCTCGCCGTGTTCAAGGTCCAATTCAAGATCCAAATCGCGCAGCTCAATCGACTTGAGTGCGCCGTCGGTTCCGCGCAGCAGACCGAGCGGGGAGTAGCGCAATTCGAGTTCGGGAATGGCCAAGCGCGTGAGGCCTCGATCGCCGTCTTCCAGTCGCAGTCCCTCGAGCCGCAGGGATGTAAACAAATCGCCGCCGACGTGACGCACGATCAGCGGGCTGCCGAAGTTGCTTTCACCGAAGCTGGCCAACGCGCGCCTGGAGACGGAAGTCAGCCACAACTCGCGCGAAAAGTAAGATCCGAATAAACCGCCGATAAACAGAAATACGAACAGGCGCAACAGCCGGACCCACGTGCGGCGCGGCTGTGCTTTGGAAGGGCCGGAACCCTTGCCGGGGTTTTGTGGGACGCGTCGCGACTCTGCTTCGTGGGCGGACATGGGGCCGGAAACGGAGGTTGGGCGCCCCCCCTCACCGGCGTGGGATGGGGCGCTCTTGGCGCGGGTCGAGGGTTTCGGCTCGTGCGGCACGGAATATCAGGTGGGAGTGGAGCGATCTGGTAGCGAATAGTATCGGCCGTTTCGGCCCATCCCTCGCGCCCCAGGTGGGCAGGAAGATTCCGGGGCGCCGAATCGCGTGGGATCCCTTTCCGGTGGGCGGGCGCGTTGGGCTCCAAGATCCCGCAAAGGGGGAAAGCCAGCGGCGCAGGTCCCCCAAAAGTGGACCTGCGCCGCATTAATAGAGCCGTTCGCCCTTTGATGGGCTCCGCGTGGCCAAGGGCGGACTTTCGAATTCTCAATTGCGGCTCTCGCCGCGGAATCGTCTGGCGACGGCTACTGCAGAATCGGTAGGGATGAGTGTTCGCGAATGGCCACGCGCTGTGCGAAATGGCCGGCAGCTTCGGTGAAGGCCTTGGCCATGACCGAATCGGGATGGGAGAGCACCACGGGGTCGCCCGCGTCGCCTCCGACGCGCACGTTCGGGTCCAGGGGGACCGTTCCGATCACAGGGAAGTCGTATTTCTTGGCCAGGCGTTCGGCGCCGCCCGATCCGAAGATGTGAACGACGGTTTCGAAGCCGCCGTTTGCGTCGGTTTTGAGGCTGACATCGCCCTGACTGGTTTGCAGGTTGACCGTTTGCCCCGCACCCGCGCCCTCGACCGTGCCGCGGATGGTGTAGCCCGACATATTCTCAACGATGCCGAGCACCTCGACGTTCACTTGCTGGAACATGGAGATGGCCTTGCCCACGTCGAAAGTGGAAACGGCCTGGGGCGTGGTGACCAGCACCGCTCCCGAAAGCGGAACCAATTGCGCCAGGGAAAGTTGGGCGTCACCGGTTCCGGGCGGCATGTCGACCAAGAGGTAGTCCAGCTCGCCCCATTCGACGTCGCCGAGGAATTGCTCGATCAGCTTGTGAACCATGGGGCCGCGCCACATGACGGGCTTGTCGTCCTCCAGCAAATAGCCGATGGACATCGTCAAAACGCCGTGACGCTCCTTGGGAATCAAGCGTTGATTGGCGGAATCGGGTTCGCCGGAAAGACCCATCATCATGGGAATGTCCGGGCCGTAAACGTCGCAGTCGAGGATGCCGACGCGAGCGCCGGCGCGCACGAGAGCGGTGGCCAAGTTGACGGTCACGGTGCTCTTGCCCACGCCGCCCTTGCCGCTGGAAACGGCGACGACGTGCTTGACGCCGGGGGCGATCTTGCGCGGCGGGCCGCTAGCGCCCTTGACCACGGCGGTCATTTCGACGTTGGCTTCCTTGACTCCGGGGATGGCTTGAATGCGCTCGACGCACTCGGCCTTGAGCTTGTCTTTGATCGGGCAGGCGGGGGTCGTCAGGTTTACGGTTACCTTGACGATGCCGTCGCAAACAGCGTTTTGGGTGACGAAGCCCAGGCTGACAATATCGCGACCCAGGTCGGGGTCGATGACATGGCGCAGGGCGTCGAGTACGTGGTCTTGTGTGACTTCGCTCACGTGATTGGACATTTGAGCGCGTCGAGAACGCGCAGTCTTGGTGTTGCGTTGTGCAGCTCGGATCCTTGCGGTCGAGCGTGCGGAATGAATTTTCTAGCGAGGTTGGTGATCCTCGCGGGACGGTCGCGGTGCTGGCTGGCGAATGACCGGCGGCCCGAGTGCGCTTCCCATTGTGGGCAAAACGTCGTGGGCGCCGTTGTAGGGGTGGGTCGCCGGGAATCCAGCTTGAGCCGAGGGCGAGCTCGGGCGCGGGTATGGCTTGCCGCGTGAGAGTAGCGCTCCCTCTAGCGGCACCCGCCCCGGTCGCGGTGCCCAGGCTGCGGCGCTCCGGAACCGCCGTCCGCAGCGCGGAACATAATACAGAATGGAGGCCGAGCGGGCCTGGGGCTCGTCCGCATTCGAGCCGGGACCGGCCCGCGGCGCTCGCGGGAACAGGTTTCTTCTTGGGCTGGGCAAGTGCCTTTTAGGGCGTGGGTGGCCAGGCGCGGGTGGAGGCCGGTGCCGACGGGGCCGGGTGTCCCCAGATTGGTCGAGACCATTGGCGCTGGATGAAATCCGCCTGCGCTCGCTAACCTCGCTGCGTGCAAGCAACCCAATCAAACACCCAAACCCCCGCCGTTTGTCTGCTGTCCGGGGGCATGGACTCGGCCGTGACCCTGGCCGAAGCCAGGCACCGGGGCTTTTCCGCCCACGCGATCTCCTTCGATTACGGTCAGCGCCACGCAGTCGAATTGGAGGCGGCAAAGCGCGTCGCCAAGGCCGGAGGAGCGTGCGAGCACCGCACCGTGAGGGTGGATTTGCGCAGTCTCGGCGGCTCCAGCTTGACCGAGGACTTGGAATTGCCGCGCGGTCGCGACCAAACGGAAATCGGAGTGGGCGTCCCCAATACTTACGTGCCTGCGCGCAACACCGTTTTCCTGAGCCTGGCGTTGGCATACGCCGAGGTGCTCGGAGCCTGCGATCTCTTTGTCGGCGTCAACGCGGTGGACTACTCCGGCTACCCCGATTGTCGGCCCGAGTTCTTGCGCGCCTTCGAAGCCTTGGCCGCCAAGGCCACCGCATCGGGGGCCGAAGGCGGGGCCAACTTTCGCGTTCACGCGCCGCTGATGGAAATGACCAAGGCCGACATTGTGCGTAGGGCCCGTGAGCTAAACGTCGATTTGGGTCTGACCCATACCTGCTACGGACCCATCGACGGAGGAGCCCGGGGGAGCCTTGCCTGCGGGCG
>JAJDES010000338.1 GCA_029259675.1 Planctomycetota bacterium | reverse complement strand
GGTTGGATTGGCGCAACCCGCAATGCCGATCCAAAGCAGAAGCGTCAGGGCAAGCAGTGCCGGGCGAGTGAAGGCAGCGGATGATCCCCGTGCACAGTGGGCCTGCGCAACTCTCATTTCCAATACTTGACCCATTCTTCCTCGAATCCCTGAATGTCAACTTCAAACACGCGTTGCAGGCTTTCTTGTATGGAAGCCAGATCGCTGCGAGGCACGATTCCAATGGCGTGAATGAAGAGCTGAAAGCGCTCTTTGCTGAAACGACTTTGGCGCACGAAATCAATGATGGAGGCCGCTTGCAAGTAGGCGTTGTGGGCGCCGCTGTCGCCCGACGTGTTGTTCGGGTCCGCTCGAATCAAGGACGGCAAGGTAAAGAACTGATCGAAGGGAGTCTGCCGATTCTTCTTGGCGCGGCCTTTGGCGTAGGCGCGCCGCTCGTTCTCGCGCGTCGACATCAGCTCGGCCACGCCTTCTTGAAACCAGGAGCCGCCGCCGCCGAGCCGCAGGCGATTCTTGAAGATTTGGTGCGTGGCTTCGTGAATGTGCACGGGGTCCTGCGGTGACTTGTAAACCGAAACGTAGACATCGCCGTAGGCAACACCCGCAGTTTGAGCCGCATCGGTCAAACTCCAACCCAGGTTCTTGGCGAGGAAAGCGTGGTATTCGTCGGGATTCTGAAAGATGAAGACGGGCATCAACTTGCGTTCGGGGACTTCATCAAAGGGATAAACCTCCTGAATCTCGTCGTAACACTCCTCCATCTTTTTGGCGAAGAGCTTTCCACCCGATGAGTTGGTCAAAATGATGAAGTGCTCGGTTCGAATCAGCTTCTCGCGTTCATCGCGAACATCCTCGGTGACTTCGCGACGCCAACGCAAATCCGCTTCCTCATCCGTCCACTCCCAGTTGCGTTTGGGGCCTTCATAGCGAATTCCGTTCTCAAGGAAGTCGCGCACCGCAGACACAAGCGCCGGGCTCGCTTCGGGTAGGCACTCGACATCCACAACCAAGACGTGCTTCTCCAATATGCAGGTTGCAATTAAAGTGGAGATCGTCGTCTGGCTGTTCAGCTCCAGGCGGGAGCTGCGAATCGCCGCATAGGGGACGTACCCGTAGGGTCCCGGATGCAAGTAGGCGGCGGGCATCGGCCCCGGGTCCGCGGACTTTTTCTTCGAGCGCCTGGACTTCTTCTTGGTGGTCTTCTGGAAACTGCCGGCTTTCCAAGCGCGCATCAGGGAATCGAGTGTGATCGGAGATTTGAAGTCCGCCACGTCCTCGGGTTCGGAGGGCCAGTCGCCTTGGCGCTCGGACAGGTCGACTCGAATGCGGACTTCACTGCCGAAAATGTCTCCCTTGAAAATGACCGGGCTGGCGGGACTTTCATATTCCGTGTCGCGTTGCATCCCACTCATCCCGCGCAGGTCCAACTCCAATCCGAACTCGGGCAAGCTTGCCGTCGTGGACCCGTCCTGGTTCGGATTCGAGGCACTCGAAGCGAGGGGAGGAGCCGAGCTCAGGGCCGGTAGCTGTACGCCATCCGATAGCGCGACCGCGGGAGTCACCCGTGCCGTTTGCCGGGCGCCGAGCGGGCTGACGTGGATGGAGGCCGAAAGAGCGATCAAGGCACCGGTTCCCAGCTTGGCGATAATGGCAGTCCAAAGCTGTGCGAGCGAGTCGTAGTGCATGGAGTGAGAGTTCAGAGAGAAATTCGGGTTGCTTGGCCGTTTGAGGCCCATCTCAGCCGGGGCCCATGGACCCGACCAAAACCCGCAAAGGGGGGCCCTTGGGCTGTTCACAATGTAGAGATGGTAACGGAGACGGAGAAAAACTCGCTCGGAGGAGCTATCGGGAGGTTTCGTCGGCTAGTTTGGTTGGCCCAACCGGGACTGCCTCGCGTGGGCGGCAGTTTCGTGGGAGGCTTTTCCCGCCTCCGTTCGACTTTGCGGAGCTCACCGTTGCCCGTGGATCGAACTCACAATGGCCATCCAGACTCCATGGACCGTCACGAATCTCGAACAGAAGCTCCCGTTGATGAAGCGCCCAAGGGGGCCGTCGTCAGCAGCACCGAGCATCAGAGCCTGAGCGAGGAGCAGCGCGCTGCACTCCAGCGCCGGGAGCCCGAAGCTCTAAGTGCCTTCTTTGACATCTACTTTGATCGCATTTACGGGTACGTCAGGCGCTTGACCGGATCGGAACACCTGGCCGAGGACCTGGCCCAGGACATCTTGCTGCACGTCTATCAGGCCCTGCCCAAATACGACCCGACACGTCCCCTGCGACCTTGGGTCTTCACGATAGCCACCAACAAGGTGCGCGACTTTTGGCGCTCGCGCTTGCACCGCGACGGAAAGCGCGAGCGCAGCATGGATCGCGAGGACGATGACGCCCCGCTTGAAATGCCGTCGCCGATTCCGAGGCCGGAGGAAGCGTTGTCCGCAGGGGAAGCGGAGCAGCAAGTGCGCGAAGCGGTTGACCGCTTGCCCGAGGGCATGCGCATGACTGTTTTCCTGCGTGTTTATGAGGGCCTTTCGTTCGAGGCCATCGGCAACATTCTGGGTCGCAAAGAGGTCGCTATTCGCAAGCGTTATTCGCGCGCATTGGAACATCTGCGCAGCATGCTGGATGGCGACGGCACTGGAACTTCGGAAGGTGCGTGATGGCCGAAGGTGAGCATCAAGCCGGCGGTCACGACCCGAGCAACCAGAATAAAAGCGAAACAGATCGCCTCGAGGCCTCTGTCTTCGGCGCCCTTCATGGGGATCCCTCCGGCATGGCCTCCAAGGCCTTCCGCAGCCGAGCACGGAAAGTCTTTCTCAGTGGCCAAACTCCCGCCTCGCAAGGCGAGGAAATGCAGTCACGCGGGCCGGAAGAGAGCCGTAGCGAAGCTACCGTGATTGAAAGCCTTCTGAAAAAAAGCGAGCTCTCGGAGCCCGTTCGATCCGAATTCCGCGAGCAAATGCGGGAGCGTTTTCGAGCCGGAGACTTCGGAGACGTCCTTCTGGATGCTTCTAAGGGGCAATTGGGCGGGGTTGTCGTGCCGCTGGGCGCCACCACCCCGAGCCGCAAGAGAGATCTTCCGGATCTGCCCGAGGGAATCCTGCAAATGCCGATTGCGAAGCATCAGAAACGGTCGGATGCGAAAGCAACTGCTGCTGATCGGTCCCCCAAAGAGCCCATGGCACGGGCGCGGGAAGAAGGCGAAACCGCGGGAGCCAACAGGCCCGCACGCAGAACGAACTCAGGTCTCGACTCCAAGGGCGTTCGGCAAGCCGTTCGCACCCAACGATCTCAATCCAAGACTCAGTCCAAATTCCCGCTGCGCATGGCCGGCGTCCTGTTGCCGGTGGCGGCGGCCGCCGTTTTCTGGTTTGTCGTGCTCGGGGACGAAAGTGACAACTTCGGACCTGTGCGGGTGTTGAACGCGAACGAGGCTGAGTTCGTAACGATTGACGGTCAATCCGTTTCCACGCGGAATACAGGCGAGCTGGCCAAGCTCCTCAACATTGCAGAAGAATTCAGTACGGGGCCGGGCAAACTCGAACTGCAACTGAATCGGGATTTGCGAATGGAAGTCGGACCGTCGAGCAATGTCATTCTTGCTTCTGCGGAATTGAGCAACCCGGCGGACGTGCACGATTTTCAGTTGGTGTCGGGCACGATGCACATGATCACTTCCAAGGGCTACGGCGAAGGGCCCTTCGTAGTCGCCACCCCCGACGCCCGCATCATGATCACGGGTACATGCCTATCGATTGAAATCATTCCCGGCATGGGGACGTGTGTTTGTGTTGCAGAGGGCGAGGTTGTGGTCGAGTCCTTGCGGCACGAGAGCAAGCCTTTTGAGGTTCCCGGTCGCACAACCTGCTTCGTCTTCAGTGAACCGAAGACCGCTTGCCAGGTTGCAAAGGTCGGCGAACCCGGAAAGATCTTCGGAACGAAGTCAGCTGAAGCCGAGCACTGGGGCCCGATCCTTGCGTTTGAGGAGAAGGGTTCACCGCGCTGATCTGCGGCCGACGCAAGCCGGGCCAACAGATCCCCGTGATGTTCGGATTTTGAGCTCGGCTCTGGGCGGCCGCCTGCGGTTAGCGGTCAGCCGACACCGCGGGGTGCACCCCGGCACGCAGATCGAATTGCCGGCCGGATATATGTGCCGGTTTATGGCCCGGCCACACTGACCGCGGCGCCGGCTTCGAGCTGCTGCTTGCCTGTGGCGGGCTGGATTGGACAAGTGGCTCATATTTGAAGCCGCGCGGGCGCTTGGGGCTTCCCATTGGAGCAATCCCGCTTGCGAAAATATTCGCGCCTTTTGGCCCCGCCCTACTTGCCCGTATGATCCCGGGGCAAAAGGCGGGAGCAGAGGGGGCGTGGCCCTCCACGACGCCGCTTGCCTCCCCCTGGAGGCAACAACGCGAACACAAGCAAAAATGGAGAGCCTGTGAACACCTCTGAATTGTTCATCAAGTGCCTGGAAGCAGAAGGTGTCGAATACATCTTCGGAGTCCCGGGCGAGGAGAACGCCCACTTCATGATGGCCTTGGAGGATTCGCCGATTCGGTTCATCCTCACCCGTCACGAGCAAGGCGCGGCCTTCATGGCCGATGTTTACGGGCGCTTGACCGGCAAGGTCGGCGTTTGCTTGGGAACTCTCGGTCCGGGTGCAACGAACCTGATCACGGGAGTTGCCGACGCCAACATGGATCGCGCGCCGCTGGTGGTCATCACGGGCCAAGCCGACAGTCAGCGCCAACACAAGGAAAGTCACCAAAACATGGACGTGGTCGCCATGTTTGCCCCGGTGACTAAGTGGGCAACGCCGGTTATCCATCCCAACAACGTTCCCGAAGTGGTGCGCAAGGCTTTCAAGTTGGCGACGACTGAAAAGCCCGGAGCTGTGCACATCGAATTGGCCGAAGATATAGCCGACATGCCGGTTGAGGGTAAGCCGTTGCCTTCGGAGCGCATGCGCCGACCGGTTCCCGACGAGAAGATTATCGGTCGCGTGGTGGACCTCATTCGCGAAGCCAAGCAGCCCGTGATCCTGGCCGGCAATGGAACCATTCGCCGTCGCGCCAGTGCGCAGTTGCGCAAGTTCTGCGAGCGCACAGGCATCCCCGCAGTCTCGACCTTCATGGGTAAAGGTGCTGTCGATCACAATGCGGACTACTCGCTCTACACCATTGGTTTGCAAGCCAAGGACGTGGTCTCCTGCACCATCGATGCGGCGGACCTGGTGATTTGCTTGGGCTATGACTTGGTTGAATATCACCCCAGGCTTTGGAACGGAGAGGGCAAGCGTCGCATCGTGCACATGGACTTTGAGCCGGCCGAAGTCGACGAGCACTACTATCCCGACGTTGAAGTTGTCGGCGATTTGGCCCACGGCCTTTGGATGCTGAACGAAATCCTGGACAAAGAGCCGATTGAGTTCTCAGGCACACAAAAAGCCAATGTTCGCAAGCAAATGCGGGCCGACTTTGATGAGCACAAAGACGACGACACCGACGGTTTGATTCGGCCCCAAAAAGTACTTTGGGATGTTCGCGAAGTGATGGGACCCGAAGACATCCTGCTCAGCGATGTGGGGGCCCACAAAATGTGGATCGCGCGCTATTACCAGTGCGAGGAGCCGAACACGTGCTTGATCTCCAACGGCTTCTGCACCATGGGCTTTGCATTGCCGGGTGCGCTCGCAGCCAAGATGATCTACCCCGAGCGTCGCATTCTCGCGATTTGCGGCGACGCCGGATTCATGATGAACGTGCAGGAAATGGAAACGGCTCGCCGTTTGAATATCCCTGTCGTGGCCATGGTTTGGGAAGACAACGCCTACGGCTTGATCGCCTGGAAGCAACAAAACCAATTCGGCAAGCACGTCGATCTCTCCTTCGGCAATCCCAATTGGATGATGCTTGCGGAAAGTTTCGGTTGGAAGGGCTTCCACGTCACCCAATCGAAGAAGTTGCAGAGCACCCTCGAAGAAGCATTCGAATGCGGAGAGCCCGCGCTCGTGGTGGTGCCGATCGACTACCGCGAAAACGATTTGCTGACCAAACGCTTGGGCGATATCGCCTGCCCGATTTAGCCCCCATCGGCTTTGTGCCGGGCCGTCTAGGGAGACCTCCGGCGCAAGGTCCTCCGGAGCGCGAACCGTTGCGAATGGGGAGGGAGCTGTGCTTCGCTTGGAATGCGAAGCGCGCAGCTCCCTCCCTTCATTTTGCTGCGGCCATTGCCCCGGCTTTCGCGTTTGGGCGCAAGTGAACAGCTTCAAAGCCCGGAGACGGCCGCGCCGGCTCCCGTTATCATTTCCTCCGTGATCGACTTCGGCTATTCCCTCCTGCGCCCGCTCCTGTTTCGGTTGGGCGCCGATCGGGCCCACGACTTCATGCTCGGGAGTTTGGCGCGAGCTCCAAGGTTTTGGGCCCGGATGGCATCAGTGGGCTCGCCCGCGCCGGCGCCCGAACTCGCTTGCCGCGCCTTCGGCTTGAAGTTGGCAAGTCCGATCGGGTTGGCCGCGGGCTTGGACAAGAACGCTGTGGCGATTCCGTTTTGGCCCGCACTGGGCTTTGGCTTTGTGGAGGTCGGAACGGTCACGGCCCACGCTCAGCCCGGCAATCCCAAGCCGCGCATGTTTCGCATTCCGAGCGAGGGAGCGCTGATCAATCGAGCGGGCTTCAACAACGCCGGCAGTGCTGTACTGGCGGAAAACCTGCGGCGCCTGCACTCAAGCGGCCAATGGCCGAAGATTCCCGTGGGCGTCAATGTCGGCAAGAGCAAAATTACGCCGATCGAGGAGGCGACCCAGGACTACACGACATCCCTCGAACGCCTTCAGGGCTTGGCGGATTACTTCGTGATCAATGTCTCCTCGCCCAACACTCCCGGCCTGCGCGAACTTCAAGACCAAAAGCACCTGGAGCAATTGTTGCCGGCGGCCGTGCAAGCTGCCTGCGGAACACCGGTGCTCTTGAAGTTGGCGCCGGATCTGGGGGACGAAGCCCTGCTGTCGGCCGTGGAGCTTTCCATCGAGCACGGCATGGCGGGGGTGATTGCGACCAACACAACCATCAGCCGCGATGGCCTGCGGCGGGATCCCGGTGAAACCGGCGGCATGTCGGGCCGCCCGCTTTGGCCCTTGGCTCGCAAGCGCATCGAAAAGGTCCTCGAAGCGGCGAGCGGGCGCCTGCCGGTGGTTGGGGTGGGCGGCGTTCACACCGCGCAGCAGGTGCTCGAATTGCTCGAAGCCGGCTGTTGCGCCGTTCAACTCTACACGGCCCTGATCTTTGAGGGGCCCGGCCTGCCGGCGCGCATAGAACGCGAGTTGATGGGTGAATTGGAGCGCTTGCGCGCCTGCGTAGCGCAGAACTAGCCGTCCGCGCGTTTGGGAACTTGCTGCCTTAGATAGAGCGCCAACTTCAGCCTACTCAGGCGGCTGGCTTGCCCCGTTGCTTGCTCGGCTTCCCGCAAGGACCCTCGGCAGTGCCCAGGCACATAGCGCTGCACCACAGGCGGCAATCAAGCCCATCGTTACAGCCATGGATTGTTTACCGAGAAGCCAATAGCCGATTGCAAACATCAATCCCCACGTGGCGGTCAAGGCCGCCAGCGCGCCGAGGATGCCGTTTCTCAATTCGCCCGGGGGAGAGGAAACGCCGGCCAAATGCTTCACCGGCCCCCAAGCTCCGGCCGGTCTGACTTTGCGATAGAAATCGACCAATTGTGCCGGATCGGGTTTGCGCACGAGCAATAGGGAAAGACCCGAGCAAAGCAGGGAGGCCGCGACGACAAAGCAAAGCCTGCCCTCAAACGTCAAGACTCCGTCGGGCGCAAGCGGTCCGAGGGCCCAACCCTCGTTCCAAATGCTGGTCACTACGGTGACAATCGTAGACGCCAACATGGCCGCGATTTCGGTCGAAGCGCGCACGCGCCACCACATCCAGCGCAAGATGTAAACGGGCCCGACGCCTGCCGTTAGTGATATGAAGAAGGTGAATAGGTCGCGAATGGAATCGGCACTTGCGGCCAGAATCGCGGCCACAAGCAAGACGCAGGCGCTGGTGATGCGAGCCACGCGCACGTAGTACTCTTCACTCTTGTCCCGCGCCAAGAAGCGCCGGTGCACGTCGTTGACGTAGTAAGAGGCCGCGAGATTGACGTGGGTGTCGATGGTGGACATGAACGCGGCCAAGAGCGAGGCCACAACCAATCCTAAAAGCCCGACCGGCAAGTAGCGCTGCATCATGACCGGATAGGCGCGCTCGCTATCTGAGCGCGCCACAAGGGCGCCGGCTTTCAGTTGATCATCAACTTTGACAACTGCTGTGGCACTCCAGTCGGGACTGGCCTTGGGGACATCCAACGAAAGCGTTTGAAGTTCGCCGCCGGAGCTTTCGATGGTTACGGCGGCCGCTTCGACGCTCACAACTCGACCTGCGTTGGGAGTTCGCACCTCGAGGTGGGGCAATACAGCCAGGGAAGCCAATGCCACCAAGAACCACGGCCAAGGACGCAACGCGTAATTGGCAATGTTGAACCATAGGGACGCGAGCACGCCATGGCGTTCGTCGCGCGAAGCTGCGATGCGTTGGACAATCACGCCGCCGCCGTCGACCGATTCAACAGCCCACCAGCTAAGTCCCAGATAGACGGCGAGTGCAGCTACGGGTGTCGTCCAAAAACCGGGTTCGAACCAACTGCCTTCACCTGCGGGAGGCCAGAAGCTTGTGATGCTTTCGAGCGAGACTCCCAAGTCCTTGGATTCGAGCCCGGCGATTCCGCCCACGGCATTCCATGAGATCACAGCCAGGGCAATGGCACCGCCCATGGCCATGGCAAATTGCAGCAAATCGGTCAGCACCACGCCCCAAAACCCGGCCAGCAGCGAGTACAAGAGCGCGAACGAACACAGGAGCGCCAGGGCCAGAACGCGATCCACATCCAGGATGACGTCCAAGATCTTGGCTCCGGCGAGCAACACCCAACACAGCACAATCGTGTTCTTAAAAAGCGCTTGGTACAGGCCGAGGAAACCGCGCAAGTAGCTGGCGTCGCGTCCGCTGTAACGGAGTTCGGCCAGCTCGGCAGTGGTCACCACGCCTCCCCGGCGCCAGTAGCGAGAGAAGATGAAAACGGTGCCCATGCCGCCGACGGCGTAGCACCACCAAAGCCAGTTTTTCCAAATGCCGGAGTCGCGCACCCAACCGGAGACCACCAGCGGTGTGTCGGCGGCGAACGTCGTGGCCACCATGGATGTGCCCGCGATCCACCAGGGCAGGCTGCGTCCCGACAAAAAGTATTCTTCGGTGCTTTGACCCGCCCTGCGCGAATAGCGCAGGCCGACCCACATGGCGAAGGCCGCGTAGGCCGCAACCACGAGCCAATCGATGGTATGCATGCCGATCGAATCCGGTGGACCCATGGGCCAGAGCCTAGAAACCCACGCCGCAACATGCGCGCAGGATTTTGCGGTCGAGACCAATCCGCTCTTGCGACACACGATCGTGGCACGGCCCCAGACTCAGAACCCGCAGTCGAGATGCGCCGGAGCCTGCCGCGGGAAAGGGAATTGCCAGGCTTGGAAGCGGGCTCGTCGGGGTGGACGAGGATCTGCTAATCTTCCAACGCCATGAATATGCAAAGCAAGAACTCCAGACCCGGGAATGTAGCTGGGCAGCGCACGGCCACTTTCAAGCTCGTTGCCGGCTTCTGCTTGGCTTTTGTGACGTTTAGTTGCGCGGCTCCAATCGAGCCCGTGGATATCCCGGCGCAAGTGGCTGATCCGTTGCTGCGACCGCACTTGACCCAATCGACCAGGCCCCTTTGGCGCGATCACATCCTGGCCCCCAAGTCCGAATTGACATGGGAGGAGGTCCCCTGGCGACCCAGCTTCTTGACGGGCTTGCGAGAGGCGGGGGAGCGCGGCAAACCGCTGCTCCTGTGGGTGATGAACGGGCATCCGCTCGGCTGCACATGAGGCAACGGCGTAAGGGGCAGACGGTCTGTCTGGTCC
>JAJDES010000337.1 GCA_029259675.1 Planctomycetota bacterium | reverse complement strand
CCTGGAACCGCCGGCCGCCAGCAGGGATTTCGAACTTACCGGTCTCGGTGCCATCATCCGCTAGGACGGGCCGGACACTCAGGCTCTGAAGCAGACCGCGCCGCGCGATATCTTCGGCCAGTTCCTCGACCGAGATGCCTGCCTTGATGCGCCGCACATTTGACTGACTCAGCACGAGCTTGTCAAAGGGGATATCCCGGGAGGGGCACAGGGTAACTTTCTGGATTGCCTTAGCCATCAGATATTCTCCAAGACGGGCGTCGGAAGCCACTCTCCCGATCTCACTTCCCGTCACCCTCAAACCAGCAAACCTTTCACTCTCCCATCCTCCGTAAGCTGGCAAAACGAGACTTAACAGCTGTTAAGCCGAAGCTCTGGGATGGTCGGTTCTCCACCACATCTCAACCTTAACAGCTGTTAAGCTACACTCCGTCGACCAACCAAAGCCATGACCATCGGCCCACAAGAGAATTCACCCGCGGCGGCCTTAGCGGTCAAAGCACGCAGGTATCCACCAGGAGATCGGATATCGGCAAAGCGTTCCAGCATCGCCGCCACCACGATTGATGCCTGTTCAGGCCCCATACAGCGCTGCGCCTCTTCCCAAGCCGAGACACTGATCCCCATGGCAGGGCGAACATGGGATGCGGCATTGTAAAGCTGGTGCCAGTGCCTGATTTCGCCGTCGTAGAAGGTTTTCAAGGACGGGCAACTGGCAAGGACCAAATGAAGTGGGATCTTTGGCACTTGTCGGAGGTTCGACTCTTCCAAACTCTGGTCACTTACGTTCGTCTGATCATTTAGAGCTCCGGTCGCCTCCTTGGCTTTTTCTAAGCCAGGTTCAGAATCTATGTAGTTTGTGTTTGAATTATGATGGTGACGCTCATTCTTGGCATCATTGGTGTTCATTTCTTCTGTACCCGGGCCATCAATTGCGTTCCGTGCTGCGTCGAGAAGCGCTTCAAGTTCCACCCGATACTGACCCAAGTCTTCCAGCGACAGCTTTCGACGAAGTGCGCGGGCCGTCAAGGCTGCTGTGTCGCGCATCTGATCCCACAGGCCGCGCCCAGGCTGCATCTCCTCGCCGAACTCTGCCAGTGCCGCCAAGTCACGCCGCATGAGGCTGACGGTCTCTCTGAGCCGCCGTACGCAGTCTTCAGCCTCACGCACAGCTTCCGCGGCGCGACCAATCTCCTCGGATCGGCAGTAAAGCGGAGAGAGGTCAAAGCCGAAGGCCACGCGATCGTCACCATGCTTTCGGACGTAGCGCTTTCCGTTGGGGCTGTCGCGACGGACTAGCAGGCCAGCCTCGACCAGGCGGGCGAGGTGACGTCGCATCGTCGAGTTTGGCATGCCATTGAGCCGCTCACAGATGGCCTTGTTGGACGGAAAGACGATCATTTCCGCATTACCGCCAAGCGCATCATCAGGAAAGAAGCTTAGAAGCCCCTGCAAGACGGTCAAATCGCGCTCTGTGATGCCAAAGGCGGCTTGTGCCTTGGACAGCTCCCGAAGGAGTTCCCATTTATTGACGGGCTTGCCTGGGAGGGATGCTTCCGGCTTCTCGATCACGCGCAGATGGGCGTGCGAAATCGGCCGCATAAACGGCGAAATTGGTCTGTAGTCCATGATTTTTTTCACGAAGGCAAAATTTCTATGGCCCGCGAATCGCTTTGCGCTTGCGGGTTAGGGGCCAGATCGCTACATTCAGAGGTGCGAAAACTGAGATTTTGTAGCGGGCTGGTCCCGGTGCGAAACCTTACAAAGGTCTCGTGAAGCTAGCTTCTCGGGGCCTTTTCTTTTCTGCCTGTATCGTGCCTCCTTCTTGTTGGTTGCTCTTCCTCAGTCTTCTGAGCGCTTCCAGCGCTCATGAAGCTCGGCAATCAACTGTGGGGCATTGCCCTGCAGCCAGCTGACAAAATCAGGCTCGTCCACTGTCAGATCGAGTTTGAGTTGCTTGCCTCGACGCCCAGTTTTGACTGTTGCAGCTCCGACCCCGGGAATCGCCAAAGCCGGTTCTTCTTTACGGGACGGCTTCGGCTCTTGACTTGCGTTTTTAGCAGCGGCGAGGACGGCGAGAAATGCCCCATCGGACTGTTCTCCAACTGGGCCAGAATGTTCAACTTTGCTGGCGTTCGCGACAGCTACAAGCGGATCACGATCAAGCTCCGTAGCTCCCAATACTTTCTTGAGGTCTTCCCAACGAGGGCGACCGATGCCGGGTGCCGCCCCGATGGCCTGGATAAGATCCTCGCCAACTGTTCGAACAACACTCAACATCTGCGAGACGCCAGCCTCGTGTAGATTGAGAACCTCAGCAACGCCCCTACTCGTACGCTCAGAACCGTCCAGATGATCACCTTCAAGCAGCGCTCTTGCGACAAGCGCACGCTCTATGAAGCTCAAATCGCGGCGTTCCTGATTTTCAAGCAGTTGATCACGGAGCGCTTGATCGCCCTCTACCTCTGTGACAATGGCGCGGACCTTGATCCCGAGCTCACGACATGCTTCGAGGCGGCGGCGGCCGTAGATCAGACTGTAGCGATCACCTTCAATTGGACGCACCAAAACAGGGACGCGCTGTCCATTTTTCGAAATAGAGCTCTTAAGGCCTTCGACGTCGATCTGTAGCCGGTCATCAAGACGACCTTCAGTCTCTATATGACCAGGATCAATTTCAAAAACACCGCCGCGCAGCCGACGTCCTTCCAGGGCATCAGGTGCATTACGAAGGGTCTGCAGTGGCAGGCCAAGTTTAGGCTTTCTTGCCATTCCGCCCCCATGTGTTCTGGATGATTTCAGCGATCTCATCGTTTACAGCGTTCATGGACTCGATTGCGCGGTCAAAAGTCTGGCGCGTGAAATCCTTCTTGTCCGCCTCGTAGAGCGTTTGCTTGGTCAAACCGGCATCTGAGATCGCAGTCGATTCGACCATATGATTGGTAAGGACTGATCGACCAAATAGCCCGCGAATAAAGGCGATAACCTCGGTTTGCGGGGCATCACCAACTTTGTAGCGGGTCGGCAGGAAACGCAGCCAATCGAAACGCAGATTTGCGCCGGCATCCCGGATCACGCCGAGCAGATCCGCCGTCATACGAAGGAACTGTGACATCGACATGAGGTCCAGCATCTGCGGGTGAACAGTTACGAGAACACCGGATGAGGCGGATAGTGCCGACATCGTCAGAAAGCCAAGCTGCGGTGGACAGTCGATCACGACCACGTCGTAATTTTCTTCAACGCCATCGAGCGCGTCACGGACTCGTGCAAAGAACGCCCTCGCACCGCCACGTTGGATTGCTGCAGGGGTCTCATGCTCGAATTCCATGAGTTCAAGGTTGCCCGGGATCAGATCGAGGCCACGAATATAGGTCTTGCGGATAACTTCGGAGATCGGAACTGGCTCATCGTAACGGACTGCGTCGTATAGTGTTCCACCCTCCATAAGGTCGAGCTCGGGTTGGATACCGTGAAGAGCAGAGAGCGATGCCTGAGGATCCAGATCGATTGCGAGTACCCGGTATCCCTTCAGCGCAAGGCGTTGCGCCAGATGTGCAGAAGTCGTGGTCTTGCCGCTACCGCCTTTAAAGTTGACGACCGATACAACTTGAAGCTCATCACCGTCGCGACGGCCAGCCAAATAGGTTCCTGGTTTCTTTGCATTTTCTTCCAGCGTTTGGCGAATGTTCCAGATGTCATCGAGCGTGTAGCGACGGTGACTGCCGACGGTCGTCTCAACGTCAACAATCTTTCCTTCTCGATGAAGCTTCCGAAGGTATGTATGATCAACGCCGAGGAGTTCAGCGGCTTCACCACTGGTCAACGTGCGCATCACCTTCTTTGCATCGGGCGGGAAGTGGGCAGCCCGCTGCGCGTGCAGGTTCGACGCGAGAAGTTCCGCGTAGTGCCCGATGGCGATGTCTAGATCCTGATCTGCTTCGCTCATGTCTGCCTCGATCCGTGGGCGCGTTTTTTATGTGTCCGCGCGTTATTTTTCGAGACTATTGCCCGAGCGGCTAGATTC
>JAJDES010000336.1 GCA_029259675.1 Planctomycetota bacterium | reverse complement strand
GCGCAAAACTTCGGCCAGCTTGTCCACCGCAGCTTGGTCAAAAACCTTAAACAAAGTGTCCTCGTCCACGCCGGTCGCGCGCACTTCGCAAATGTGGGCGCCGTGGATGAGGATCTGCAGGTTCCAGCCGTTGCCCTCTTTCTTGAGCACGGCCTTTTGCGTGCCGTATTCGATCAGTTCGGACTCGGGCGGAAGCATGGCCGGATTGTTCAGCCACATGCCGAACATTTGAACGAGCGGCGAATCGACCGTCACCGTTACCTCCAAGCGCGAACGGCCGCCATCCGTCTGACGATACTTTTGATTGATAATCGTTCCGACGGCGCCGGACATCATCGCTGCAAAGGGATTGGCCGCTTGATTGTTGCGATCGGCAACAATTTCCCAGCCGGCGGGGGCCTTGGGAAGGGCAGCTCGAATGACCTCGGTGTGCTTGCCCACGGCCAGTTCAACGGCCTTATTCAAGCTCTTGATGCAAGCCTTGTAGTCCTGCTTGTTCCAGCTTTGATTGGCCGCGGCCATGATGGCCGGGAAGTCCTCGGCCCCCTTGGGCTTGACTCGTTTTTGAAATGCTGCGGACGTGAAAGTTGCGCAGGCCACCAGGGCTACAATGGAAAACAGTTTGCGGGACACGGGCTCCTCCTTGAGCAGGGTTGATTGATTGAGCCGGCCATTGTTAACAAAGAAGAATGGCGGGTCGAACGCAACCCGCGATTCCTTCTGTCCCGATCTACGGAAGTTGGTCAAACATCCGGCCACGCGCCGCTCGCCCGCGCAGGCCGCTGCCCTCCTTGCCCTGGAGACCCTCCCCCCGGGTGCGTATCCTGATAGCCTCCATTGAATCCCCCCGTAGGCCCTCGCCCCGCACAATCTGCGCTGTCCGGGCCGCCATCGTCCGCGTCGAGCCCGTCCATGGGCCCGCACTAACACCATGAAGATTCGCGAATTGATGTCAGCCGAGGTGGTCTCCGTTCAATCCGACTGTTCGCTGCTCGACGCGGCACGGACGCTTTGGAAAAAGGATTGCGGATCGCTGGCTGTGGTGGACAGGGATGGTGCCTTGATCGGGATGCTGACCGATCGGGATATTTGCATGGGAGCCATGACCCGCGGCGGCACGCTCGCCAGTCTGAATGTGGCCCAATCCATGGCCGCGCCGATTCAAACCTTGGACCCCGAAGCGGACATCGAGGACGCACTCGAAAAGATGCGCTCACATCAGGTGCGGCGCATGCCCGTGTTGGATGACGAATCGAAATTGGTCGGCATGCTCAGCATGGCCGACCTAATCAATCACTCGCGCTCGCTGCGTTTGAAGAAGGACCGCACGCAAATGGGGGAACGCGTGCTCGATTGCCTGACCGCCATACAGCACCCCCACGACACGCAGCATGGTGTCGGACGGGGAATTCTTCGGCCCGTTGCCCGGGGAAATTCAGCCGGTGTGGTCGCGCGCAAGACGGGTCGCGCCAAGCAGGCCATTCCCGCCCCCGCGCCGGGCACAGAAACGACGATCATTTCCACCGAGACCGAAGGCAACCGCATAGGATCCGCTCCGGGCCGAGATCCAGTGGCTTCGGTTTCCGAAGCAAAAGAAGCTGTTCGCAAGGCGTACAAAGCTAAAAGCGAGGGGCAACACAAACCGGCCGCAACGGATGGGCCGAGAATGGCTACGCCGGGCGGATCGGCGGGCACACGAGCCCCGCGCAGCAAGCCCAAGTAAAGAAGATCCCTGGGATCCGTTTCGCTCCGGCCGCCGAATCCGTTTGAAGATGTTCTGTACTGGAGGACTCAACTGGGAGTCCAAGTCGCATCTTGCTGCACTTGAGTCCATACTCCCTTTGCGCAGCCGCCTCTAATTTCAGGTTTCGGTCCACCTCGCTTGCCCCATGCCCTACCTCTCCATCACGACGTCAACGGATCTGTTCGAAACCATTCAGGCCACGTTGATTCATCAAGCCAGTCAGCTGGTAGCGGAGGGATTGGGCAAGTCGGAAACCCATGTGGCGGTTAGCTGGCAGCACGCCCGGATGCAATTCGGCGCAGCGGATGCGCCCTCGGGCTTCTTGGAACTGCGCAACGTCGGCGCCATCACCAAAGCCGGCCGCAGCGCACTCACTTCCAAATTGAGTGAATTGCTCTCCAAGGAAGCCGACATCCCGATCGACCGCATCCACATCCATTTCATGGAAGTCCTGCGTTCGGAATGGGGTTGGAACGGGAAGACCTTGGCCGAGGGCTGAAGCGCGAGTGTCGCAACTGCGCGGAGGCTTCCGGGACTCCTTTTTGGATTGATCGGCAAGGGACACTGGATCGGGCACCAGGCGCTACCTGCGTCACCTTGCCCGCCCGGGGTCGCTCGCGATCCAGCGTGGGTGAAAGCTTATCCAGCGCGGCCCTGAGCCCTAACCCACTGCAAATGCAGGACTTCAGCCTCCTGCCACGATTCGGACCGCTCAAAAACGCGAAGCCCGTTTCGCCCTGGAGCTCCTTCGGTGTGTGAACCCCTGAATGCGGAACGCCCGCATCGCCCCCCCACACAACCCACGGAGGTTCTCCATGTATCGCACGAACAGAAACACCCGCTTCAGCTCCCTCATAAGCCCGTTCGCCCTGGCAGCATTTGCTTGCCTGTCT
>JAJDES010000335.1 GCA_029259675.1 Planctomycetota bacterium | reverse complement strand
GGTCCCGATGCCGGACCGGCCGGACCACCGCCGGGTCCTGAATTGCCGCCCGTATTCGGACCTGCATTGATCGGTCCGACCGGGCCGTTCGGCCCTAAGCCACAGCCGCCGCCATTCGCTCCCGGGCCGAATATGATCACGCCGCCGTGGGCGGCAAGCGGAGCGGAAAGTGCCGGCACCAATAGGGCGCCGAGTAGCGCTTTGGCGGTGAAGCTAACGAGGGAAGCGTTCGGAATTCTGTGCATGTCTCTTTGGTGTGGAGCGGATTCGATCTTTGATCCTGCCCCAGGAAGCTAGTGGTCGTGGTTTCCGCACTGAAATGGCCCAAGCGCAATGAGAGGGGCCCGGGCCGAATCCGTGCGTTCCGCCCGAATTCGGCAGCCTGCGAAGCCTGGCCTTCAGGAACTCGTCAAAGCTCCGAACCCACCTCTCTCCATCCCCTAGTCGCTGTACTGCTGGGGGACACACCAGGCTATCCAAGCCGAAGCAAAAGGTCCGTTTCCCCTCGTAAACCGCTTCGAAATTATCTTTTTGGTGCTTCTCCGGACTGCGATTACGACTCGGAAGAAGCGCTCGATTCCGCACACTTTGCTTCCCAAGGATCCAGAATGGCCTTGCGCATCATCTTGGTTGAGGCCCCCGGCAAGACCCGACCGAGAACGGCGAAAAGTCGATTGTTCAAGCCTGGAACGAGCACCCGCCTGCGCCTCGCCACTGCACGGTACACACGCTCCGCCAACTCGGCCGGCGGCATACGCTTGCCCTCGCGCGAATTGTCGGGACTGTAGCGCCGCGCATGCTCTGTGCGAGTGGGGCCCGGGAAGACCGTCAATACGTTAATGCCTCGCGGAGCCAAGGAAACCGACAGGCTCCGGGCGTAGGATGTGATGCCGTCTTTGCTGGCGGCGTAGACAGCGGCGCCGGGATAGCCGACGTAATGCGAGAGCGAGGACAGAAAAACAAGCGTGCTGCCGTACTGCAAGGCACCCCGCTTCAATAGATCTTCCGTCAAGCGAATGGGTGCCGTCAGGTTCACTCGCAGTAGACGTTCCTGCAGAGCCAAATCGCTGTGATCAAAGCGCCCGACGCAATTGATGCCCGCATTGTGAATCAGCACATCGAGCTTGCCGCCGACAGCCATGCGCTCGGCCAAGGGGCCCAATTGATTCCCTTCGGAAAGGTCGGCCAATTCGAATTGAGCCTGCGCACCCATTTCGCACAACTCCGACTCGGCCTCGCGTCCGCGAGCTTCGTTTTGATCAATGGCGATGATCGAGCAACCCCCGCGCGCGAAGCGGCGCACGAGAGAAAGTCCAATGCCGTCGGCAGCACCTGTAACTGCGCACCTCATGATTGTTTCTTGCGCATCGCCCAGTCGAGCGGAGTAGAGAGATAGCGGCCGGCGGCAAAGAGCATGCGATTGCCCGCGCCGACGGTAAGGGTTTCGGAGCCCGCTTGGACGGCCTTGAGCAATGAGCGCGCCACGCTTTCCGCCGGTGGAAAGCGCTCCCAATCGATGACCTCCCGCTTCAAACCGCTCTTGGCATGCATCCCCGTTCGCGTCGCGCCCGGTCGCACCAATTGGACCTGCACGCGACCGCGTAGCTCTTCTCGCAAGCTGCGTGCAAATCCCTCCAGGGCCGCCTTGGTCGCCGCGTACACGGCAAACTCCGGCGCGGGCAAACCGGCGGCGATGGACCCGACAAAAACCAATTGACCGCGCGCCGCTTCCAAGCGCGGCAAGAGTGCGTGGGTCAGCGCCACCTGGGAGGAAACGTTTACTTGCACCAAGCGTTCAATACCGTCGCCGGGCAAACCGCCGGGCGGACCGACCCAACCGGTAGCCGCATTGAGCACGACCAAATCCAAACTCGCAATTCCTTGACGCTCGAGGAATGCCGTCACGCTCTCGGCACAATCTTCCCGGGACAAATCCGCTTCGCAGTAGTGGTCGGCATCAAAAACGGCCGAATGCTCCCCCAGGGCCAACTCCTCCAGCGATTTACGCCCAAGCAGCAAGGGCCGCTCGCCGCGTGTCTGGAGCAGGCGCGCCAGCTCCAATCCGATTCCATCGGTTGCTCCGGTGATTAGAGATGTTCGCTGGGACATGCACGCATTGGATCCCGGCCCGCCAGAAAGGTCGAGCCCCGATTCGGTTCTCGGCGCCCAATGCGGCCCTACCGCGAGCGATGATCACACGGGCAGCGTACAGCCGCGGTCCGAGGGGACCCAAGATCGCAGCCCCGGCGACCCTGCCGGCCATCTGCCGGCCAGTCATCTGCGGGACGGCCTTCAGCGGGACGACAAAGTCGATCACATTTGGACATGGGCCTCGATTTTCAATTGGGACCAGCCCCGCCGGCCCTATGTTGATCGCCCCCATTCTTCCGTTTCCAACTCAGAGCGTTTGCTCAAACCGCTTCATCCGGCGAGCTTGTAGATACCGATTGCGAGCCTCCCTTGAACTCCCGGGAGGCCCCCCATGGCGAACACTCCGTCCACGCCCGACTCGACGAAGGAAACACACCTGTGGAAGCGTGTGGCAACGGTCGCCCGTGTCCTGCTCGGCTTGGGGCTCTTGGCCTGGGTGCTGCAACGCGGAGACACGCGCCGCGCCGTTGTCGACCTGTTCACAACTTGGTGGCTACTACCCTCCGTGGGCGCCTTAGTTCTCGGCGGCGCAGCCATTGAATCCCTGCGGCTTTCCCTGTTGTTGCGCAGCCAGGGCATCGACCTGACTTGCGCCAACGCCTATCGCGTCATTTCGATCGGAGCCCTATTCAACTTCGCCATACCCGGCGGAACAGGCGGAGACGTGATGAAGCTTTGGTTCTTAGCCGCCGATCGCAAGGGCGCTCGCGTTGAGGTTGCAACATCCCTACTCGTGGATCGCATTGTGTCCATGGTGTCGATTTTGATCGTGTTGCTGCTGCTGGCTGCATTCAACACCGACCTGCTCGCACAACATCGCACCTATCAAGCGTTGATCCTAGGATCCGCACTCCTGCTGCTAGTGGTTTTCCTCGGCGCAGCCCTGGCCACTTCACCGAACTTGCGCTCGAGGCGCATCTACCGCTCACTGCTCGATCGAATGCCCTTCGGCCGCTATTGCGAGCGCGCACTCGACGCTCTTTTTGCCTTTCGGCATCAATGGCGCGTGCTGCTTGCAACGGCTGGGATCTCCATGCTTGGGCACTGTTTGCTGCTGAGCATGATTTCCCTGGCGGCCATCGCAGTCTTGGAAAGCAATCCCCTATCCGCCATTTGCATGCTGTCCATTCTCGGCATGTTGGCCAATGTATTGCCGCTTACCCCCGGCGGCATCGGCGTGGGAGAAGCCGCCTTTGACGAGCTGTTCGCCATTGCCGGCTACGGCGTCGGCTCCCCGATTCTGATTGCCTGGCGAGTGGCCCAATTGCCCCTGATCTGCATTGGCGCAATCTGCTACGCAACGGGTCTCAAGATCCGGCGGGAAGCGGACTTGGCCTGATTTGTCGCTGGTATAGGGGGTTGTTGCATTGGGAAGGAAATGCGGCAAGCATGGCCGGCATGGGAGTCAACGAAGGAAACTATCGACGGCTCGATGCGGAAAAAATCGAGCAGACCACAGCGCGGCTCAAGGCTCGCATCGAAGAGCGCCTACCCGCTTCCGGCCTGACGAAGGTCGCTCAAGCTCTGCTGGATATCTCGCACGAGACCGTTGAGCGCTCCACATGGATTGCGCGTCCGATCTACTCCATTCGCCTGCTGCAGGCGCTTCTAATCGCCGGCTTTGTCGCGACGCTGGCCATATTGCCGACCTCGTTGCACCGCTTCGGTGAAGTCAAGACCGTGGTGGACTTCATTCAATTGTTAGAGCCCGTCCTGGGTTCTACCTTCTTTGTCGCCGCCATTCTGTATGCGTTGGTTTCACTCGAAACGCGGGCCAAGCGCAACCGCGCACTCAAGTCCCTGCATGAATTGCGGACCATGGCGCATCTAGTGGACATGCACCAATTGTCCAAGGCCCCGGAACAATTGCTGGGGGAAAGCACAGCATCATCTCCCAAGCGCAGCATGACGCCCTTCCAATTGCAGCGCTATTTGAACTACTGCTCGGAGCTGCTCGCTTTGATCTCCAAGATAGCGGCCCTGTATGTGATCGATTTTCCGGACTCCGTGGCGACCCAAGCCGTAGATGAAATCGAAAACTTAACTTCGAGCCTATCGCGCAAGATTTGGCAAAAGATACAGCTGCTCGAACTCAACGGATCTCAATTTGCTTCTATAGCCACTTCGGAGCCCAATTAGCTTGGGCACCGCTCATTGCTGCAAAAAAGCTCAAGCGATCGCTTGCGTGATCTCGTAGGCCAATTGCCTAGCCGATTCCGAATTGCGGCGGCAAAAGCGCAAGATCAACAAAACTCCCTTTGCGCTCGGGACATTGTTGAAGGTTTGCAAGTTGCAGCCCTCCAATTCGATACGCGAGCCCCAGAAGCGGCGCACGTACTTGGCACTTTTGATGTCCGACTCCGGAATGCGCAGCTTGTTGATACCGGACTTGATCAAGCCGACCACGGTGTCCACCTTTTGATAGTCAATCATCAGCGCCCCGCTTTCCAAACTGACCATGCCCGAGCTGCGCACGAACCCCATATCCGAGGAACCGAAATGGAAGGGAATGCCGGATGTCATTTCCGCCGGCAGCCCCGACTTTGAAGCCTGCGAGCCGGCACCACCGCCCGTGGCGTCCTTGATAATGGAGCGCACGTTGGCCTCAATTTTTCCCAGGCGTTCGCGCAGGGGATTAGCCGTGGCAGCACCGGCGGCCTGGGCGCTGACCTCAGCCAAATCGGGCGATGCGGCTTCAGAAGCGGCCGCAACCGCCTTCGGATCCACCGCCGTCCGCGTGATGTGGGTCACTTCGTCATTCAACTCAGCGATGCGTTGATAGCGCTGCTCCGGCTCATTCTCCATGGCGCGCATGACGACTTCATCGATGCGCACATCCACTTGAATCTTTTCGGAGGGCAACTTGAAGCGGCCGACGGGTAAGCCGTCGGTCAGCATCTCGTAGAAGACGACGCCCAAGGAATAAATGTCGGCGCGATGGTCGACTTCAAGCGGCCGCTTGATCTGCTCGGGCGCCATGTACTGGGGCGTGCCCATGACTTGGCTGCCGCGCGTCAGGGTGTAACCGCGCGCTTCGGAGCCGACCAATTTGGCCAATCCGAAGTCGAGCAATTTCACGTCGCCGCTGCGATCGAGCAGGATGTTTTCGGGTTTGATGTCGCGGTGGACAATGCCCTGGTCGTGGGCGTACTGCAGGCCCGCGCAAATCTTGGGGATGATCGCCATGGCCTCGCTCGCCCGCAAGCGCTCGCCCTGCAGCAATTCGCGTAGCGATACCCCGTCCACAAACTCCATCAACAAATAGAACCGCCCGCCCGATTCCCCGAAATCGTAGACCGTCACGATGTTGGGATGGTTCAAGCGCGCCATCGCGCGCGCTTCGCGTAGGAAGCGTTCGGCGAAGGTCGGATCCTCGGCAACTTCGGGCGCAAGCAGCTTTAAAGCCACCGTGCGATCCAGGCGACGCTGCTTAGCCCGAAAGACCACGCCCATGCCTCCTCGACCTATTTGCTCAAGGATTTGAAGCCCGGGGAAATCCGCTTGGATCGACTCGATGCTGGGAGCTTCAGGGCGCTCGGCCCCAGAACCCGTGTTTACGATCTCGGCCCGGCTCGGCACGGTTTGCGCGCCCAAATCGTGACCTAGCAGGCAGAAGGGGCACAGACCCTCCAATTCACCTGAGGCGCTGAGAGGGGATCCACATTGGGGGCAAGTTTCCGAGTTCGTCATGACATTGGGCTGGGG
>JAJDES010000334.1 GCA_029259675.1 Planctomycetota bacterium | reverse complement strand
CGCTCTTGCGGCACGACTAAGTGATGCGGATTTGCGCCAGGCCTATGGGCATCTGCGCCACCCCTCGCGACCTGCAAACGACTTGGATTCCCTGCGCGCGGCATTTCCTGCGGCCACCTGGGATCGTGGCTCGCCCTCGCCCCTGGATGAATGGGGTTTTTGCGGTCGTGGTCAGGGCGACGCTCTGCGTGCGTTGATGGCCGAGCGCGGAGCTCCCTTGGGCGAGACGGACGCGGAGCTTCCGCAGGAGGGCGCCGTACTGCGCCGACACCTAACGCGCGGAGTTGCGGTGCTCTATTGCACAGGTACCGGCGAAGCAAGCGAAGACGAAGTCGACCCGGCCCTGCCCGCCGGTCGGGAGTCGTTGAATTGGGGCGACGGAACGCGGGCGGGGAGTATCAGTCGCGAGCGCGGCGATCACCATCCCGAGAACATGGAGTTGGCGCCACGCTACGTTCAAATGGTGGCGGCCTACGCCCAAAGTGCGTTGGACCGCTTGGAAGCCGCGCCCTATTCGCTGCGCGACCCGCGGCCCCATGGTGGGCGCTTGGAAATCCGCATCCTGCAACAGGGCTTCTTCCGTTGCAGCAGCCATCGCGAATGGGCCCACTTGGAGTTGTCCCCGAATCTCAGCGATGCGGCGGCGCGCCGCTGGCTCGCCCATGGAATTGCGCATCGAATAGCCGGCCGCTACCCGCGCGCACAGGGTCCCTTGGCCGACATATTGGAAGAGGGAGCTGCGGATCTATTGTCCGAATTGCTCGAGGGCCAAAGCTTTCGCGGTCCTATTCAATTCGATTCGTTGTGGAGTGATTCAAGCGGGCCGCGCAGTTCTGACCGCCAAGCATCGCGTTGGTTTCTGCGCACGCTGGGTGAGCGCGCAGGAGATCCGATCGCTTTCTTGCGAGCCTTTTGGGAGGGAGCCGCCGACAGCGATGCGAGCGGCGGATTGCAGGCCTTGCGCAGCGCCGTGCAAAACGGGGAACGCTTCGCCGACTTCGATCGATTCCTGCAGCGAGGTGAAGGCTCCGCATCCAAAGAAACGCGTTGGGGTGATTTTTGGGTTTGCGAAGCCCTGCGCCGCGCCGGGATCGAAGCGAGCGATGCGCGGTTCACACATCCGGCCGGTCCGCAATCGCCCGCGGCTTTGGGTGCCGATTCCCCCAAACTCGGACGCAGGGGGATACTTTCACGCAAACTTGTGGGCATGTCGCCCTGGAGCGGGCGCGTCACTTGTGTGTTGCTGAATGGCGTGCGCGCCGTGAAGTTCGATTATCGCTCGAGCGGCAACCCCATCCTTCAAGTACTGGTGATCGGACCGGGAAACGAGTTGCTGGATGTCTTGCGCAGCGACAGGTCAAATTTGTCCCACGTCGTACCGGTGCTGGGCGCGACCAAGTTGTTGCTCGCCGTCGCGAGTCGCGAACAGGCCGTTGACGCCGACCTCACACTCAGCGAGAGCGAAGCTGCCGCCGCTGTGATGATCACACCCGCCAATTGCATTGCGGGCACCACGCTAGAGGTTGACCCCCGCAAGCACGCGTGGACTTGGCTTTCGCCGGACGTCATGGTCGACAACGACGGCGACGGGTTAGCGGATTCTTTGAACCCTCCGGGGCAGGACAACCGGCTGCGCATCCGCCTTCGAAATCGCGGCAATCATCGGGCTCGGGATTTGAGTTTGCGCCTGCGCTGCCAGCCCGCGGCTCCGGTGCCGGATGAAGGTGCTTGGGTTCCGGTTTGCGATGCCTTCGGCCAACCCCAGGAGTTGACCGGCATCGAGGTAGAGGCCCACGGGGAGGTCTGGGTCACGGCCAAGTGGGCCCCGGAGCCCGGCGGTCAGGCCACGCAGGCGGACTCGTGGTTCGTGCGCGTGGAATTGCGCGCCAAAGTTGACGCGCCATCGACTGAGTCGGAGAGAACCGCTTTTGCGGCCGTTTCCAGCGGGCCGACTTCATCGGGCCCCACAAGAGTCGCCGGAGGAGGCATCGGAGCCACGCAGCCGGTGCTGGCCATGAGTGCGGTGCTTGAACCGGGTTCGCCCGCGCGCGCGGGCGAGGTGTCGAATCTCCCGCTTTTCAAACCGAATGAACAGACATTCGGACCTCCGGTCACCGCGCAGCTGCCGCGCCGACGTGTTGTCGATGATCCCAATGTCCTGCACTTGATCGTGCGCCGTGCCGGAGCTCGGCGAAAAACGGAGCTGGTGATGAGTACCCCCGGTAGCAGTGTCGGTTTGGCTCCGAGCCCCTTGATGAACGATCCGTCAATCGATGTGGAGCGCATCGAGTTGAGACGCAGCGCCCAAGCGCGAAAAATTTCGGTCGATGTACGTTCGCTTCCGCCGGGAATGAATCCTGAACACTTTGTAACAGCAACGCAATTGGAAGATGGGCGAGCAGTCGGTGGCGTGAGCTTCCTGCTCGGAGTTTGAATCGGCACTCGGTTCAGCGCGAATGTTGGTAACAGGTCTCCTGTTGCTCGGCTATGATCTCGCGCCGCTCGCGAAATTCGTCAGTGTTTTGCAGCGTGAAGAGTTGAATCTGACAAGCGTGTCTCATTGCGATTCTTTGACGGGATGCGATGGGACCAAATGGAACTTGTTCGCAAAGAAAATGGTTGAGCAATCTGTCGGGTTGGGTGCTTCGAATGCGCTCTATGTGAATGGCCAGGAAAAGACATTCGAGGCGGTAGCCGCGGAAAGAATTTCCACATGGGGCTCAAGTACAGAGCGCCGAACGGCCATGGCACCCAATAGAAAGAAGCCCATGATTTTGCTCAGCGACCACCGTGGAAGCGGCCTGCCCAAGGCCCTGCAAAAACTCTCCCAGGCCGGAGTCGAGTTGCAAGGCTCCGAGCAATTGAGAGACACCTGTAATGAGGTCGCCTCCGGGCGGGCGGAGTTGGTTGTATTGGCGCCATTGTCTCCCTCCGGTAAGGCCGAATTTGAGGCCCTTGAGGGCTCGCGCCAGGCAAGCGGCACGCCCATTTTGGTGGTGGCCGAGCCCGGTCGCCGCGAAGCCCTGCGCAACATGGGCATTTTGCGCGTCGGCCCCTCCGACTTGATTTATTCCGATGCGCCGTTGGAGGAATTCATCCTGCGCATCGCAGCTCTGCGAGCCCAAGCGCGTAAGGGCGTGGAGTTGGAGCAAATGCGTTTCCGTGCTTGTCACGACGATCGCACCCAACTCCTGCGTCCCGATGCTTTTCAATCCGCATTCGAACGCCAGCTATCGGCAGCGGAGCGGCACGGCCAGGATTTGGCTCTCTTGATGTTGGACCTGGATCACTTTGGGCAGATCAACAAGCGACTAAATCACTTGGCCGGAGACCGCGTGATCGAAGCCGTCGGCAAAGTGCTTCGCACGTCTTTGCGCAATGAAGATTTGGCCGGCCGGTTGGGCGGGGACGAATTCGCCGTGGTGCTGCCCTACACCACGCCGCAACACGCAGAGCTAGTGGCGGAGCGTTTGCGCCAGGGAATTGCCGCGCTAACGGGCACCATGCCCGGTCATTCAGATCCATTGCCCATCGGTGCCAGCATGGGGCTCTCTTCATTTGGCGCACGCTTTGCCGACGGTAGCGAAGACAGCTTGGAACAATTGCGGGAACGTGCCGAACGTGGTTTGCGCCGCGCCAAGGAGTTGGGCGGCAATCAAGTCGTGATCGAGCCTGCGCCCGGACTCATCGGAGCACCGAACGGCAACGGAAGTCGCGCGGGCTTCAATCCAAATCCGGCAGTCACCGAGGATTCGCACGCATTCAGCTCTTAGCGGTTGCACCGGGCGAGTGCACGCTCAACTGCAGTGAGCGCCGGTTGCTTGAGATCGGTCGATTGGAGATGCTGTTGAGGGATGTCTTTGGGCGGCACATTCGCCCAGGGCAAAGACATGCGCGGCGCCGATCGTGCCCATTGCGGCATGTGTCCACTTCTTCAGCTGAGGAGTTCAATTGGATTGGATCACACAACCAGAGGCCTGGATTGCCCTAGCGACCCTGACCGCCTTGGAGGTCGTGCTCGGAATAGACAACATCGTCTTCATCTCGATCTTGACCGGCAAGCTACCCGAAGAGCAGCGACCCAGTGCGCGCAAGTTGGGCTTGCTACTGGCCATGTTTTCGCGCATTGCCTTGCTGTTCTCCCTCTCGTGGATTCTGAAGTTGACGTCGCCTCTGTTCACGGTTCTCAGCCAAGAGATTTCAGGTCGCGACATCATTTTGATTGTGGGCGGGCTTTTCCTGTTGGCCAAGAGCACGCACGAGATTCACGACAAACTCGAAGGGGACAGCGGCAGCGGAATCTCGCAGGTTGCGCCGACTTACACTGCAGTGTTGGTGCAGATTGCTCTCTTGGATCTCGTGTTCTCTTTGGATTCCGTGATTACGGCCGTGGGCATGGCCGAGAGCATTGGCGTGATGGTGACGGCCGTTGTCGTGGCGGTGCTGTTCATGATGCGCTTCGCCGGAGCCATAAGCTCCTTTGTTGAGCGCCGCCCGACGGTCAAAATGCTGGCACTTTCGTTTCTGTTGCTAATCGGTGTGACCCTGATCGGCGAGGGACTCGATATGCACATACCGAAGGGCTATGTTTATTTTGCAATGACGTTCTCGGTCTTTGTCGAGCTGTTGAATCTGCGCATGCAAAAAACGAAAGGTCCGCCGGTGCAATTGCATGGCCCCAAGGCTTCAGATTCCTAATGGGTGCGTTCCGCAGCAAGCCAATTGAGCTGCGAAGCCGAGGGGTAATCGTCGTTTTCAAGTGAATCCGACGCATGCACTGAATAGGGAAGGGTTGGATGAACGCGATGACTCTCTTTGAGCGCCTGGCAGAGTTGCCTCTCTCGATTGAACGCCACGAATTCGTTGGCTTGAGCGAGCATTTCCCGCCCAACTTCGAACGCCTGACGACTGAGGTGCACTTGCACGGGAAGGGTGAGTGTGGAAAGGGCGAAGACGTCACCTATTCTTCGCGCGAGCAACGGGCCCATCGCGAGCTGAGTCTTGCACTGGCCGGCGAATGGAGCGTCTCGAGTTTCAGCGAACACTTAGAGCGGCTCGACCTCTATCCCGAAGCCCCCGAACATGAAGTCAATCTGAACTACAGGCGCTGGGCCTACGAGAGCGCGGCTTTGGACTTGGCCTTGCGCCAGGCCGGACTTTCGTTGCCCAAGTGTTTGGAACGGACAGCGTCGCCTTTCGAATTCGTAGTGAGCATGCGGGCCGATCGAAGCAGTTTGCCGCGATTGAAGACCTTGAGCGAGATCGCATCGAACTTGCACTTCAAGCTCGACTTGACCGATGCTTTTGACGAGGAGTTTGTGCAATCCCTGGCGCGCTTGGATCGCGTGGCTACCGTTGACCTGAAAGGTGCCTATGTGGGGACGGTCGTTGATACCCCTGCCGACTCCGCTGTTTACGGGCGCGTGCTCAAGGGCCTGCCCGATTGCCTCTTGGAAGATCCGGGGCTGACGGCTGACAGCGAAGAGCTTTTCGCGGGCGCGTGGCATCGGGTTAGTTGGGATGTGCCCATCCATTCCGTCGCCGATGTGGAGGCGCTGGTGCACGCGCCCGGAGCAATCAACGTCAAGCCCTCGCGCAGTGGGTCCTTGCGCAACCTGTGCTCGCTGTACGAATACTTGAATGCGCGCAACATCCCCATGTACGGCGGCGGCCAGTTTGAATTGGGCGTCGGTCGCCGGCAGATTCAGCTCTTAGCGTCTTTGTTTCATCCCCATGCGCCAAATGATGTGGCTCCCGGACGCTTCAATCATTGGCCGATGCGGGAAGCTCCCTTGGCCGGCCCGCTTGGGCCTAGGCCGTGCGGAACCGGTTTTGATCGCGAACTCGATTGAGGGCGAGCGTTGCCGGTTCGATGGGTTGCACGGGCATGACTCTGGGGAGCAAGCGTCATGGAGACTCCGACGCGAAGCTGAGTGAGCTGATTCGCCAGCGCCCGTCGCAGTTGAATAGGGCGAAGACGTCAACGCCTTCCCACTCCATTAAGTTGTCTTCCGTTCCAAAGTGGGCTCCGTACTCCGCTCTTGCGGTGGCGAGGTCGCCCTCGATGCGGATCGAAACGGAGTTCATCCATTCAGCGAAGATCGGCATGCTGCCCGGGCCCTCGGGAGCTTTGGCAACAAACTCAGGAATGGTGGAAAGCATCACTTGCTTCTTCGTTTCGCCGGCGGGTACCCAGGTTGTTGCGACCGTGGCACCAGGCCAAAAGTGATCACTGAAGAGTTCCCAATCGCGCGCACTGAAATCGGCGTAGTACTGCTCAAGTTCGGCTTTGACTGCTGCCTTGATTGCCGCTCGTTCCGGAGCCGCGCCGGAGGTTTGCGGGGATGACTTATCCGGTTGCTCAACCGCAAGCTCTTCCGCCGGCAAGTAAACGGTGCGCTGGGTGCAGGACAGTGCGCCTAGGGCCAAAATCGTGCTGCCCAAAACGTGCGCTGGAGTGGTTCTAATCATGGGTGTGGTGATGATTGGCCGCTCACGGTTCGTCGACGTTGCGTAAGTTTGGTGCTTACTCCCGGAATTGACCAGCTGTAGCCACCATTCGCGGCCCAGATGTGTCAATCTGTGCAGCTTGCGGGCGTAGCCGGGCCGATTTTGGGCGTGCGGCAGGATCGCTCTCAACAACAACCACCACTTTGAATTGCCGATTGCGGAGTCTTTGATCATGAAGAAGGTGACAAGTGCACTCGTCGTTGGCGGCCTGTTTTTGGCCGCTTGCCAAGGTTCAGCCGACCACAAACTCTCGATTCTTGGGGGCATTCCGATGCTTCAACAAAAGGCGGCGGCCTTCCCCTACGAGGTTGTGGAGGAAACACTCGACAACGGCCTGCGCATTTTTGTCGTACCCATGCCGGCCGGGGGATTGGCTTCGTATTGGTCGATTGTGCGCACGGGCAGTCGCGACGAAGTGGAACCAGGTGTTACGGGATTCGCTCACTTCTTTGAGCATGTCATGTTCAAGGGCACCGAGAAGATGCCCGGTTCGGAGTACGACCGAATCGTGAACGGGTTGGGCGCCGACGGGAATGCGTACACAACCGATGATTACACCGCCTATCACCTGGGCTTCGCGGCCGAAGACCTTGAGACGGTGGCTGAAATTGAGTCGGAGCGCTTTCAGAACCTCAGCTACTCTGAACTTGAGTTCCGCACGGAGGCGGGGGCTGTGTTCGGCGAGTATCGCAAGAATCGCGCCAGCCCATTCGGTGTGCTGTTTGAAGCGTTGCAGGACGCCGCTTTCGACGTGCACACTTACAAGCACACGACGATCGGGTTTGAGGCGGACATTGCCGCGATGCCCGAAAAGTATGAGTACTCCAAGAGCTTCTTTCAGCGATTCTATCGGCCCGAGAATGTCGTTCTGGTCGTAGCGGGCGATGTGGACCCTGCGGCCACAATTGACTTGCTGCAGGAAAAGTACGGCGCCTGGGAGCGGGGCTACGAGGCGCCCAAGGTTCCCGTCGAGCCCTTTCAGAGGGAGCAGCGCCGGATCGATATTCCCTTCGAGGGTCAAACGCTTCCGATCTTGGCGGTGACGTTCAAGGGCGACAAGATGAAGCCAAAGGACCCGGTCATGATGGCTGCGACCTTGTTGGGAGAGCTGGCTTTCGGGGCGACTTCGGACCTTTACAAGAAGTTGGTGCTCGATGAGCAACGCCTGCAGGCTCTCTTTGAAGATTTTGGATACACGCGTGATCCATCACTTTGGGGGG
>JAJDES010000333.1 GCA_029259675.1 Planctomycetota bacterium | reverse complement strand
GCTCTTTGCCGCCGGCGATTACCACTCATGGAAGAGCATGCTCGAGCGCTCGACCCAAGAAGCCATTGAAAACGGTGAGAACCCCATCACGTGCGAAACGACTTTGGAGGCCTCGCTCACGCGACTCGGTCGCATGCTGCAGTTCGCCACGGCCGGTGTTTGCCGCCATTGCCAACTAGTCGAAAACTTCGGACAAGCGTGGAATCGTCCGGCGGAATTGCCCGAGGGCACAAAGGGCTGCGGCGCTTGCGACGTCTGCTTGGGCGAATTGGAAACCGTGGCCGACAGCCAGGTCATTGCTCAGAAAATTCTCTCGTGCGTGGTGCGCTGCGATCAACGCTATGGCGCCGCCCACATCACGGAAGTGTTGCGCGGCAGCAAAAGTCAAAGACTCTTGCGCACGGGGCACGAGCAACTCTCCACCTATGGCTTGCTCAGCACTCACTCGCTTTCCGATGTGCGCTCCTTCATTGACCAATTGATCGGCTTCGGGCACCTGGGTGTGGCCGAGGGCGAGTTTCCAACATTGCACCTGACGCAACAGGGGTTGGAAGTCATGCGCGGCGAAGCGCAAGTCGAACTCTATCGCGTACCCGGTTCGAAAAAGAATCGCGCCGGGCGACGCTCAAGTGCCACCCAGGGCGCCGCAAAATCGGAATTGAATTCGGATGCGGATCGCGAACTATTCGAGCACTTGCGCGGCGTGCGACGCGAGATGGCGAAGGAGCGCGGCGTCCCCCCCTACATCGTCTTCGGCGATCGAGCCCTGGCCCATATGGCCAGCCTGCGCCCCCATTCGACTGAAGAATTTCGACAGGTGCGCGGCGTCGGCGAGAAGAAAGCCGACGATCTCGGGCCCACCTTCCTGGAGGCCATTCGAAACTTCGAAGCCACGAATTCCGCCGCGACCTAGGATCGCCGACGGAGACTTCCTCCCTGCGAAAGCGCTCTTCCAGCGCTGAATTCAAGCGTTGTGTAACTTTTTGCGAAATAGCCCCATGCCTATGAAACGCTGGGGCGTATGGGAGTTAGTTGTCGCAATAGGGCTGGCGGGTTGATGCCAACGTTGTAAAAGGGACAAATCCCTTTGGTGGTAGCCTTGCTGGCCTGGACTGTAGTTGGGCCCCACAGGCGAGGAGCCCCATAAAGACCCGCTCAGTCGACTGTTTTCCATTCCCCCCCGAAATCCACTCGACCTCGCAATCGAATCATGATTTCCACGCTCGCACTCGCACTTTTTTGCCAGTCGCCCACAGATGGCCTGTCGCCCGCGCATGGGTTGGCCACCGGGCCCAGCGCCGCCACCCCGCAACCCTTCGCTTCACGAGTGGGCCGTGCCAAGCCCTTCAAGATCACGTGGAAAAAGAAAACCTACGAAGCGGAGGAAGTCCCGGCTGAGCTTTCGGATGAGCTTTCTGAGGGTGCCCTCGAAGCCATTGCTTTCTGGACTCCCTGGGCCGAGGAAAACGGCTATGTCGCCGATCTCGTGGATGACTCGCGCGTGATGTTCCTGCACTCCGCCAAGAATAAGAAGACCAAAAAGCAGCTGGGCATTATCACCGAGACCGTGGAGTGGATGGATGCAACCATGCCCATGCCCGATCGAGAAACTTCAACGCAAGAAGCCAGCAGCGAACCCGATGATGTCGAGGGCAATAGTTGGTCTTGGTCCAGTGAATGGGGTGTGGTCAAGCTGGAGCACGACACCGCCATCTTGCTTGAACTGGAGGACAAAGAGGATCTGAGCAGCCTGCTTAAGTTCCTCGGTGAAAATGATGAGCACCTGCGCGGTTGGGCCGCGAGTGCCGGCTCCCAAGGAGGCTTCGTGCTGCAAAATCCACTGGCGGGCGCTTGGATCAAAACCGGTCCCGGCCAGGAGGAGTGGGATCCGCTCAATGAATTGGTCAACCGACTCGGCCGCTTGATGATGATGCGCCGTTTCGGACAGCAACCTTACTGGCTGACCATGGGCCTCGCTTGGCACGCCGAACTCCAAATTCGCGATAGCGTTTACTGCTTCCCCTATCGCGACGGTTTTGTGGGCGTCGCCGAGCACCGCGGTTGGGATAAGACTTTGCGCTCTGAGTACAGACGCAGAGACGCCGGCGACCTCAACATGCAGAAATTGTCCGCGTGGAAACGGGGCACTTTTGATTTGTGGTTGGCCATGCGCGCATGGGGCACGGTGACTTACCTGCATCGCGAGCATCCGGGCAAAATCTCGGATGTGCTTGAGGAGCTGCGCTTGAATCGCGAAACCAAAGGGCGCACGACCCACGCTGATGGAACTTGGACAGTAATCGCGGACTACGAACCGTCGCTCGACGATCAGCTCGACACTTTTCACCGCCACATAAGCGAGGACTTCCGAAGCCAAGCCGCGGAATTCTTCCGGGGCGGGCTCAAGGCGAGCAAGAAGTAGCCGCCACGACAAAGAGCTGGTTCCGACTCCCAAGCTCAATCCTGGCGGGATCGGAAGGCACTGTCGCTCGCCCTTGGCCCCGTTGCGGAATTTTTCCCGCTCCGGGCCCATTCGGGCACCCGACGGCGCCACCAATGAGGTCCGGCGCGACCCGTTGGGGCCGGAATTGCGCTGTCGAGCCGGCTCGCCAGCGGGACACCGAGGCTTCACTCCCGAGTTCCACGCTTGCCCCCCCTCGCTTGCCCTCCGGGTGGGCTGGAGCGAATCCCCTGGCAGCTGCCGCACCGGCCGCTTTCATGCTTTCAGATCGGCGGGATCGCTCGCGGAATGTTTGGGAGCGGGTGCCAAGGGTTGTTCAAATGCTTCCAGGCGGAGAGAATCCGCCGCATGCGCGTGCTTCGAATGAGAATCAACGGGGATCAGGTGGAAGTGGCCGCCCCCGACCATTGGACCCTGCTGGAGGTCCTTCGCTACCGGCTCGGACTGACCGGTTCCAAACAAGGCTGCGATAAGGGCGATTGCGGTGCTTGCACCGTGCTCGTGGACGGCCGGCCCGAGCTCTCCTGCCTGAGCTTGGCCGCCCTATCTGAAGGTCGAGAGATCACGACGATCGAGGGTTTGGCCCCGGCCAACTTGCGCTCGGGGGGACAGGGCCCCGACCCGATTCAAGACGCCTTTGATCGCTGCGGTGCGCTGCAGTGCGGCTTTTGCCAACCGGGGATGATGCTCTCCGCTCGCGCCCTTCTGAATCGTGACGCCGAGCCCGATCGCGACGCCATCAAGGCAGCCCTCTCCGGCAATCTCTGCCGCTGCACGGGCTACACCCAAATCGTAGAGGCTGTGGAACTTGCGATCTCGGATGCCTTGGACAAGCCCGAAGCCAAGCCCTTTTGGTCCGATGCCAATTGCGGCTCCGCGCCCAAGCCCGCCTACCGCGCAGCGCGCGATGGAGCCCAAGACTGATGGCGGCTCGCGATCAACACGGTCCCGGAGCTCCCTGGGCCGAATTCCAGCACGTCGGTAAACGCTCGCGCAAAGTCGATGGCCTGGCCAAGGCCACCGGCGCCGCAGTTTACGCCGACGACATTCAATTGCCGGGAATGCTGCACGCCAAGATCCTGCGCAGCCCCCACGCCCACGCGCGGATTCGCAAGATCGACAGTTCCAAAGCGCAGGCTCTACCCGGGGTGCATGCCATCATCGACGGCACAAGCATGCCGATCAAATACGGCGTGATCCCGTGGACGCCGGACGAAAACGCCCTGGCCACGGACAAGGTGCGCTTCATCGGCGACGAAGTCTGCGCCGTCGCCGCAGTTGACGAGGACACTGCCAATCGCGCGCTCAAGTTGATCGAAGTCGAGTACGAGTTGCTGCCTGCGATCCTGGATCCCACGGAAGCGCTCAGTCCGCCCGAAAACGCCATTCACGAGGGTTCGAAGAAGGGCAACATTTCCAAGCACGTCGAGTTGGAATTCGGAGACGTCCAGTCCGCTTTGGAGGGCGCCGATGTCGTGATTGAAGGCGAGTACAGTTTCCACGGCTCGACCCACGGCGCCATCGAACCGCACTGCGCGGTCGCCCAATACGGCCTTGAGGGGCTGCTCACCGTTTGGTCTTCGACGCAGATCACCCACTATGTGCACCGCGCGCTGGCGCGCGTGTTGGAACTTCCAGAAGCGCGCATTCGCGTCATTCAACCCAACTTGGGCGGAGCGTTCGGCGGCAAGTCGGACCCCTTTGCGTTGGAATTCTGTGTGGCCAAGCTGGCCATGCTCACGGGCCGCCCGGTCAAAATGTTGTGGACCCGGGAAGAAGTCTTTTATGCGCATCGCGGGCGTCACCCGATGCAAATGCGCTACAGGACGGGCGCGGGCAAGGACGGCAAGCTCACGGGTGTCGATGCCAAGATTTTGATCGACGGCGGTTCCTATTCCTCCTTCGGGCTGGTCACGACCTACTACTCGGGTCAATTGCTCACCGGCCCGGTCGACCTGCCCACCTATCACTTCGATTCCACCCGCGTCTTCACAAACAAGCCCCC
>JAJDES010000332.1 GCA_029259675.1 Planctomycetota bacterium | reverse complement strand
CTGGCGGAACGGCTCAGAACCGTAACGGAATGCCCCAGTTGAAGCAGCTCGCGCGCAATGGCTGAGCCCAGGAAGCCGACTCCACCGGTGACCAGTGCACGCTTCACGAAGTTGCGGAACTCGTATTGTCGGAGCGCAATTGTTGCTTGGCCCAAAGCGCCAATTCGCCGCGCTTGATTTTGGCGTTGTGGCGCACGTCAACGGGGAAGCTCGGGTGAAAGAGCACGCGCCGCACCTGATCGCATGCGGCCAATTGGGAACCTCTCTGAAGCCCGTGTTGAAGTATCGATTGGGCGACTTGTGCTTCGCGCCCCTTGAGCTTGTGATTCGGCTGAACGATCAGCAGCGGTTCTTCTTCGCCGGGAAAGCCGACACCGACCAGCGCGCTGCGATGCACCTCGGGATGCGTGTTGTAGACGTTCTCGGTGGGAACCGGCAGCAACAGGTCTTGCTCCGTTTGAATGCGATGGGACTTGCGCCCGCAAAACCATAGTCGGCCGTCTTCGTCGACGTAACCGACGTCGCCCATGCGGTGCCAAAAATCGTCGCCGACGGGGATCTTGGAGTGGCGATTGGCATCCGGCTCGAATTTGTAGCCGCGCGTGACGACCGGGCCGCGCACGCAAATTTCCCCCAACTCACCGGGCGGAACGACGAACTTTTCGCTCCACAAGTCGATCGGATCGTCGTGGATGCGAATCAGCTTGACCTCGATGCCCGGTGCCAGGGAGCCGACGCAAGTTCCCGCTCCCGTCTCCGTTCGCTTTCGAATGGCGCCCTCGACTTGGCGGCCGCCGATGCTGGATACGGGCAGGGATTCCGTCGCCCCGTAGGGAGTGTGCACATCCGCATCCAGGCCGAGAAGTTGGTGAAAGTCTTCGAAGAGGGATGGGGGAACCGGGGCTCCGGCCACCAGCACACGCTTGAGGTGCGGCAGTTGAATGGAATTCGCCAAGCACCAGGGCAGGACCCGTCGCCAAATGGCCGGCGAACCAAATGTGAGGGTTGCTCGACTGTCGCGCAGCGCGTGCACGATGTCCGCCGGTGTGCAGCGCCCCGGGCGAGAGGGGTCGATCTTGGGGAAGACGCTGGTCATCCCCAGGGCGGTGTCGAAGAGGGCAAAGAGCGGGAAGCAAACGACATCCACCTCGCCGGCGCGGAAGTCGTATAGCGCGCGCAGGGCACCCAGTTGAGCGCGGAAGTTGGCGTGGCTGTAAATCACGCCTTTGGCCGGACCCGTGCTGCCCGAGGTGAACAGGATCGCCGCTTCGTCGCTACCTGTCAGCGGCTCGATTGGGAAACTGCCGCGGCGCCGATCCAATAGTTGCTTGAGGTTGGGGCCGCCCCAACCGAACTTGGGACCCACTGTGACGTTGAGTTCCACCGTGCGAAAACTGCGCCGAAACAATTGTCGCAGCCCGTGGACGAGCGGAATTCCGATCAGGCAGCGCGGTTTGATGCGAGCGATGCAGGACAGCAGCGACTTGCGGCCCATGCCGGGGTCGATCAGAACCGGCACGGCGCCGAGCTTGAACAGCGCGTAGGTGATCGAGATCAGTTCGATGCCCGCGCGCACGAAAATGCAGACGCGATCGCCGGGGCGCAAGCCGCGCTCGGATAGGCCCCAGGCGATGGCGTTGCTCTCAGCCTCGAGGTCGGCGTAGCTAATGGCTCGCCAGCCGGAGCCGGCGGGAACGCGAATCGCATCGCGGGTCGGCATCTCCAGCGCGCGTGCGCGCAATTCAAATGCGACGTTCCGTGCCGTGGCGGTTGCCCCGTGAACGACTTGCAGGGTCGAGTCTTCTGTGGGCAACGGCACCCGCCCGGATTCCGACTCGCCGGCGGCGGAGCCTGGTTCGGGCGCGGCGTCCGAAGCGCGAGGCGTCGCCGGCCTTGTCCGATCCAGTGTGCTGTCCCTCTCGCTCATGGTTTTGGAATTGTCGCCGAACCGATACGGATGCGCTCTTTTGAGCTGCGCGAAAAAACTCGCAAGGCTCGCTCAGCCTTTGCGGCTGCGGCGCAGGAAACTCGTCAGATGCTCGATGAATTCGCGCCCGCCGTCTTCAATCACCAAGTGACCGGCCTGCGGAAAGGGGTGCACTTCCGCCTGCGGCAAAAACGCCTGCCATTCGCGCCGGAATTCGGGCGTGAAGCACCAATCCTTTTCGCCCCAAAGGATGCACGCGGGCAGCTTTTGGAATTGCTTGAGTGAAGTTTCTATTTGCTCAAGCAGCGCATAGGAGGGGTGATCACTAGTGAGCGGAATGTCGCGTACAAAGGCCCAGGTCGCAAAGCGATTGGCGAAGTTGTTGTAGGGAGCCAAGTAGCCGGCACGCACGGCACCGCGCATTTTGTCGGTTTGCTCCAGGGCCATGTGCGTGGCTCCGCGCGCAAAGGCATTGAGGCCCTGGACGGCCAAGCGGCCCAGCAGCGGCGTGCGGCATGCCGCAATGCGCAACGGCATGCGCCGCGAGCGAAAGGCGGCGGTATTGGTGATCACCAGGGCGCTGACATTGTGCGGCTCGCGTGTGGCCCAACCCATTCCGATCGCACCGCCCCAATCGTGCAGAACCAAGGTCACGTCACGCAATCCGAGCGCCTGGGTCAGTTGGCTCAAATTGTCGATGTGATTCTCGAGCCGATAGGGGTAGGCGCTCGGCTTGTCCGAGTAGCCGCAGCCGATGTGATCGGGCACGACCACGCGGTGGGTCGCGGAATACTCGCGCACCAAGGCGCGAAAGGCGAAGGACCAGGTAGGATTGCCGTGCAAACAGAGGAGCACCGGCGCCGCGGGGGAACCTTCATCCAGGAAGTGCATGACGTGCCCGCTTTCGAGTCGCAAGAATTGCGCTTCGAAGGGGTACTCGGACGCAAATGGGGCGCTGATGGAATGCGCTTCCCGGCGGCGGCGCTCGAGTTCAGCTCCCTCCAGCAATGCGGGCCGAATTTGACCGCTATCAACCTGCTCCGACGCTTGAGTAGTGGCAGTCATGGCGCTCAGGCTTTGATCGTGGTCAGTACAGGTCGCTTGCGAAGCGGCGGCGATGGATGAACATACGCAATCGTGGGCGGCAAATCGTGGACAGCTCCTGCGGCGCAAAGCGAAAGGGCGTGGTCACCCAAATCCATGCAATGCACGGGGTAGAGCTGAGTTTCGAAGTGGAGCGTCCAACGCTGCGCCTCGCGCGCCTGCAAACGGCAGCGGGATAAACCGGCGAGCCCCATGCCGAGTCGCTTAATCAAGGCTTCCTTGGCCGTCCAAAGGCGAATGGTCATTTTCTTCGCTGCATCGAGCTGGTGGACTTCGCTCGCGCGGCAGCCTAGCAAGGCCCATTCGCCGGCGTGGACGGATTCAATCGCCGCCCGCAGATTTCGGCGACCGTACCATTCGACATCGATTCCAAGGGCGCCGCGATCCACGCAGGCGGCGGCCAGGCCGCGCGTGTGGCTGCGACTCCAGTGCCAACCGTCCTTGGCAAGCGGAGCTCCATCGGCCGCCCTTGCGAGTGTGTGGGGAGGTGCGCCCGCGGCCAGGGCGGCTTGGCGAAGGCAAAGCTCCGCGCGTTCGCGGCTGGCTTGGACACGGCCGATTCCGCGTAGGGAGTCGGGCTCAACGCCGCGCGCAAGGACTGCGGTCAAGTTGTGAACGAGTTCGCTCATGGGGCCGTGGCGCCGCTCTCCGATTGGGTGAAGCCATCCACGACCTTGCGATCGAAGTAATTCACTCCCATGCCCGCATCGACCACGAGACCCTGGGCGTTGATGCCGGACGAACGCTCCGAAAGCAGGAATAGCACGCTGTCGGCAACCTCTTTGGTTTGCAGGGCTTCGCCGCGCAGGGTGCAGGCTTCCGCGAAAAAGTAGCTGTCTAGGTAGCCGGGAATGCCGGCCGATGCGGATGTCTTTAGCAAGCCGGCTTTGACGGCGTTGAAGCGCACGCGCGAAGTGGCGCTGAAGCTTTTGGCGAGGAAAACGACGGTCGAATCCAGGGCGGCCTTGATCGGAGCCATGTAGCCGTAATTCTCGGCGGCCATTTGCGTGTCGGAAATCGAAATGGTGACGACCGATGCATTCGGATCCAAATTTTCGCGCAGCGCTCCGCACAATCGAATCAGTGAATAGCACGAAATGTCGACGGCCTGCAGGAAGTCGCGCTTGGGCACGTCGTGAAAGGCGGGCAACGCGGGCACAGCATCCTTGCTGTCTTGGATGTTGTAGTTCGCGAAGGCAATCGAATGCACGAGGCCGTGGATCGTGGGAGCCAATTCGTTCAATTCCGCGCCCAGGGCTTCGATTTCTGCTTCGTGCTCCACGTCGCAAACCAAGATCGGGTCGGGAGCGAGGCGCTTGCTCAGCTCTTCGCGCCGTTGCTCGCTGCGCACAACCCAAATCACGCGCGCGCCCTCGGCCCGCAATTGCATGCCGACGTGGAAGGCGACGCTGCGCCGGTTGGCTGCTCCGAGCACAACGACGGTTTTGTATTGGAGGTTCAAAAATCCCATGGTGCTCGGCAGTTCAGCTTCCCGTCGACTTTGCGATGGCCGCGGTCGCAGTCAAGACGAACTCAACGCGCAGGACTTTGCCGGAGTCCGAGCGCACGCGGGCCGTCATGTACCAAGCGGCACCGATTCTTTCTGTGACGGTGACTTCCGATTCCACGCGTTCGCCGGGCAGGACCATCTTCCGAAAACGGGCCGAGGTCAATTTGGAAAGCACGGGCACGCCGTCCTCTGGCTTGAAGCCGCCCATGGCAATCGAGACCAGCAAAGCCCCCGCTTGCAAACAGTGTTCGCACAGGATGACGCCGGGCGTCACCGGCTGACCCGGATAGTGACCTCGAAAAAAATCAGCTTCAGCCGGAACGGTCCAGGCCACAGCAATGGACTCGGGCGATCGTTCGAGAATCTCGTCAAGAAAAAGAAACGGCTCGCGATGGGGGATGAGCTCTTCGATCTCGCGCCGCTGCTCGGCGAGCGGATCCGGGGGAGCCATGGGGGTCAGTTCATTGGAATCGCTCACGCCAAAGCTCCCTCGCGTGTGACCTTGGGACCGCGGTGGAGAATGGCGTCGATTTTATTGGCCGCGATCGCTCCGTAATTCGCAGCGCCCAGCCAACCGGACATAATGATGCCCACGCTGCCGGCGTGGAAAAGCCCGTCAATCTCTGTCGGCAAATCCATGCTGACCTCCAGGCCTTCGAACTTGGTTCCGAAGGAAGTGCCCGTCGGGTGTTGGGTATAGAAAGCAAAGGAGCGCGGGGTCGCGGCTTCCAAATGATCGATCTTGGAGCGCACACCGGGAATGATGCTTTCCAAGCTGGCAACCGTGTCTTCAATCAAGCGCTCTTTCTCGCGCTGATAAGCCTGCGGGTCGAGATCCTTCCAATCATCCCAATTGGCGTTGGTCGAGCTGACGATGGAATAGCGTTTGGAGCCGGGCCGCGTCTTCGGGTAGTAGAAGGAAAACGTGCGGCTTTCGCCGTGCATGTCGCACAGGGATGCCGAATCGAATTCCGGTCGTGTGGACGTGAACAAGAGGTCGGTGACGAAGGGGATTTCCTCGCCGTCGCGAATGCCGATGAAAACCTGGCAACTGGAATTGTTCAGGCGCACCGCGTCGGATTTCTTGAGGAAGTCCGGACTGAAGTGTTCGGGGCCGACCAACTGTTCAACGGTCGATTTGATGTTGGCGTTGGAAAGCACGGTCGGCGCGTTTAGACGGCGGCCGGAAGCCTCGACGCCGCGGACGCTACCGTCTTCAACCAGGATGCGCTCGACCTGCACGCTGTTGAAGCAATCCACTGCGTTGCGTTTCAATTCGGCGCGCATGGCGCGAATCAAGCTGTCGGTGCCCCCGCTAAAGGTAAAGACACCCTTGCTCATGAAGTTGGAGAAAACAATCCCGTAGGAAATCGCAGGATCTTTCAGGCTCGAACCGTTGGCATAGGATATGGGCTCCATCAAGAGCCTGTGTACATCGTTGCGACCGGGGAAGAACTGCTCGAATAGTTCAGCGGTGGTTTGGCCGGCATCGTCGAAAAAGTCCATGCGCCGGACGTGATCAAAGAAGGCCTCGATGGTCTTGCGCGGGATGCCGAAAACCGACTCCAGCTTGTTGCTGAAGTCCTCGCGCGTGAAGCTGGTTTCGAAGCTGAACTGTGGGTTGTGAAATTTGATGCTGTCCAATTGCACGATGCGCGCAGCAATTTCCGGACTCCAATACTTGCGGCACGTCTTCTTCATCCCGATCGGAAAGCCGTGCAGGGAAATGTCGAACAAGTGCCCGCCGCTGCGCTTGAACCAGGTCGCCAGGCCGCCGAAGTTGTAGTGCTGCTCAAGCAAGCAGACGCGATGCCCCGAGCGGCCCAGGATGTTCGCGGCCGTCATTCCCGCCAGGCCGCTGCCGATGATAATGACATCGTATTCGGTCTTTGCGCCGCGCAGGGGGTCGCGCGTCAGGGGCTTCTTGCCGTCGCCGCTGCCGCGGTAGTACTTGGGTTTATCGCTCATGGGGCTTTTCTTGCGTCGGGCTGTCCCGCCCATTCGATCTTTAGGGTCCATGATGAAAGACAGCCTGCGCTTGGATGGATCTGCTTGCGTGCCGGGCAGCTCGCTAGGCGGGCTGAGGCGCTGGATTCAACGCGTGGGTATTGGCCATCAAGATGCCGGACGTCATGGCGCCGATAACTCCCAAGTAGCCTTGGTCCGTTCCACACAGGAAAAGACCCTCGATGTCTGTGCGACCGTCGTGGCGCTTCTTGGTGCTGCCGTACACCGCGCCATTCCTGCGGCTGGTGTAGTGGCGGATCGTACGCGGCGTGAAAGCGTCGCGCTGCAGGATGTGACGGCGCCAATCGGGGGCACCCACGGCAGCGTGGGTCGAGTCGGAGCCTGCGCTGCCGGGCACCGTCAGGCGCGCGGCCAAATCAATCGCGGCCAAGCTGCAGGCTTCCTTTTGCTCGGCGTATTGCGCTTGCTCCAAATCAAACCAGTGGGCGGGCTTGGCCAGCACGGTTGCTCGCAGCATGCCTTCGTCACCGCTGGTGGAACCCAAGAAATTGTCCGGTGAGCTGATGAGACCCGAGCGCAGGTCCACGGCCGTTGCGGGAACGCGATAACTCAAGCGCTCTTCGGTGCAAAAAAACGTCGCTACGGCTTCATAGCCGAATGCGTGGGCGGGTTTATCGAGCACGCACAGGGTCTCAAGGAAACTCAGTTGCCCGCGCTCTTGGGCTGGAATGCGAACGCGTTCGCTTGGGTTGACCAGGGCCATGCTTTCCACATAGCCGGCGGAGGAGAGCACGCAATTGCTTTCCAATTCGCGCCCATCTTCCAATTGCACCCCGCGCACAGCACCCTTTTCAACATGCAAAAGGCGCACGCCGTTGCCCAGCATGAGTTCGGCGCCCAGGCCGCGCAGCTTGCGAATAAGCGTGTTGAGCAGCGGGCGAATGCCGCCGACCGGCCGCGCCAGGCCCTCGAGGTAAATGCTTTGGAACAAAATTCGGAATTGATCCCACTCAATGTCCTCTTCGCGCGGACTGCCGTAATAGAGCACCGGCAAGAGCAACATTTCCACTAATAGAGGATCGCGAATGTAGTTGGGCAATACCTCGCGCGCCAATAGTGGGGGGCCGTCGTCCAGGCGCACGGACTCCTCGCGCA
>JAJDES010000331.1 GCA_029259675.1 Planctomycetota bacterium | reverse complement strand
GCTCCGCACATCGGCCCGGGCTATCCGGTTGAATTCTTGCTGCTCGAACATGCGCGCATGGCCGACGAGCACGAGGGCTCGGCCGCCAAGGACCTGGCCGCGTACGACATGCCGCGCGCGCAGGTGCTGCTCGAGCAAGAGCCGAATCACCGCGATTTCCTCAGTCACTGCGACGGCAACTCGACGGTGCTTGAGATTTCCGACCGACTCGGACAACCCTTGCGTCAGTGCATGGGCGCCATCGGCGAGCACATGGCCCAGGGTCGAGTGCGCATTGCCGATCACCGCGAGCTGTTGGTAGCCGCGCAATACGAACTGCAAAGCAAGCGCACCGGACGCGCCTCCTCACGACTGCTCGGCTGGATGCGTTACGCGCCCGCAGGGCCCATGATGATTGAGGATGCAGCGTTGCTGCTGCACGAATGGGAGGAGGGCAATCTGCTGGAGGCCATGGAGCCGATGCCCGCGCGCGAAGCTCGGCGATTGCTGCACAAACTCGATTTTGCATCCCCCGCTCGTGAGGACTGCCTAGCTCGTTGGCAAGCCTACATCGGCGCTCACAAGCGCGACGCGATTGCCGTTCACCGCACGGCGGTGCTATCCGCACAGGAAGTTGCCGGGCCGCACACCGAAGAAGTCGCCAACGAATTGCTGCGTCTCGCACGCAATTTCCAGGAGCGCAGTTTCCCCAAACGGGCTGAAATCCTGCTGCGCTTGGCCGACACGCAAATCGTCGATCAAATCGGCTTGCGAATCGAAATCGGCACGCGCATGGCCCAGGTGGGTTTGCTCGAAATGGGCAGCGAGCGTGTGCTCGCCGCCAGCCGTGAGCTCATCGAGCAGGGCCAAACCGATCGCGCCGCCTCCGCTTTGCGCAGCCTCTTGCAGGTGGACCCCGAACAGCGCGAAGCGCACGGGCTCTTGCTGCAAGCCCGCGCCGACAGGAACACAAGGCTCAAACGCCGTCGCAACGCGCTCATCGGAGTTGCCGTGCTGCTCATGTTCTCACTGGTTGCTCTAGTCAAGCTCAAGAGCACTCGCGAGAACGAGCGCATGCTCGGGGAAATTCGGAATCTTTTGGAAAAGCCGACCCAGGCGCTGGTCTTACTTGACGCCTACTTCCCGAATGACGAAAGCGAAACAATTGTCGATCTGCGCACCCAGATCGATCGCCGCCGTCGGGAACTCGAAGAGCAACAAAAACAAAAATTTCAGGCTCAATTCCAAGAGTTGGAAGATGAGTGCAAGCTCGGTAAGCCTTTGGTTGCACTCGAGCACGCACTGGCTTTTGAGCGCCCCTACATCAATTCGGCACGCGGAGAAGAATGGCCCACTCGCTCGGCCCTACTGAACATTTTGGCCGGACGCCTGGAGGAGATGGCCGGTGCGCTGGAATTGCAAGTCGATGCCACCATGCTGGACCTCGACACCGAAGAAGAACTGATTGAATTGCTTTCGAATGTTGTGGATGCCTCGCGACCGCATGAGGGAGAAGAGGGCGTCGAGCCCTTTCTCTTCCGCATCACGGAGTTGCGCCAGGGCATCTTCGAGCGACAGGAATTTCGATCGGTCGAGCGCGCCCGCGCGGATCGCGAAAAACTCGAACGCCAGCAGGACATCTTGCTCGCCTCCGCTCGCGTTCACGCCCTTGCCGGCGATTACGATCGAGCCCTTGATGTCTACGCCCGCCTGATTGAACTCGACGACGGAGACGAATTGGAGCGGCTGCTGTCGGAGGAGTTGACACAAACGCGCCGCAAGGCAACGGCCGCCAGCCAGGCCTACGAATTGGCTCTCAAAGGAGATCACGAGGCCGCACGGGAAGTCCTTATTGCCGCCGAAATCGATTTGACGCGCCATCGCTTGCCCTGGCGGGTCGAAAGCGTTCCGCCCGGAGCGCGCGCCACCTTCCAAGACAAGGAAATGGTCGCACCCTTCAGCGTCGATTCGCGCTTTGGCGAGCGAATCGAAATCCTATTCGAATTGCCGGGCTCAGAATCCCAGCGCTTAACCGTCAACGGACCGACCGACCTTATGGTGCACATGCACCGCTTGCCCGAACGCAGCTGGCCGACCGCAAACCGCATTGAAGCTGTGCCCGTTCCCGTTGGCGAAGACCACATCATTGCGGATCGCTCGGGAATGATCTTGCGACTGTCGCCCGACGGAGTGGAACGCTGGTCCATAAATTTGCGTTCCCTGGGAGGCATCGCTCGAACCCCCGTCTTTTTGCCGCGTCGTCCCGGATCCCTCTTGGTGCTGTCCGAGGACGGCATGGCCTGGTTGATCGACGTTGAGAAGGGAACCAGCGAAGGGCCCGCAAACCTCAAATCGCCGCCCACGGAGGGGCCGCTCGTTACACGAAGCGGAGTCTCCGCGCGCTTTGCCGACGGGCGAGTGGCTCGTTGGGAAAAGACGGTCACGCCGCGAACATTCAGAGAGCAAGCGCTCTTCGAGAATGAAGATCCAACCGCGCACCGAATGGAGACGCCGCCCAACCAAGTCGTCTTGCGCCGCAAGGCCCAGTCGGAGCGACAATTGCGATCGAATTGGGATGATTGGACGGTCAAAATCGAGGATGACGAATACCGAGTGAGTCGCACCGGCGAGTCCATCACACGCTTCACGATCAGCCGGTCCGGCAACTGGGTGTATGTGGCCTGGGAAGCGCCCAACAGTTTGGTGCCCGATGGACGCCTTTGGGTTTCCGATGACTCGGGCCTGCGCTCCTTCCGACCCTCGACCAAGTTGCTACAGTCCCAAGGCGATTGAGCCGGCACGGCAAGGGGCTGAACGGAGGCAGGCACGCTTTGAGCGGCGCGCCCGCCTTGCTTGCTGACTTGTCCTAGAAAATCACGCGCACGGGGGCGGAGACTTCTTGGGTGACCACATCGAGCAGCTGGAAGGTCCAGCCCATCTCTCCACCAAAGCCGAGGCCGCCCATGCTCGCCGCCGGCAGTTGCAGGGATCGTTGCAGCGAGCCGCTGCCGTCTAAGACGACAATCGGCGCGCCTTGATTGAAGAGAGTCACCAAGAACGGATCGAATAGATCCACAAAGAGCCCACCGTAGCCCGGCCAAAAGCTCGTGTCCCCGTACCCCGTGGCGCCCGCGGCAAAGATCAGTTTGAGCGCACCGGGTGCGCCGCCGGAAAACTCAGCCATCAAAGCATCGCCGGGCGAAGCCGTATGGCTTGACAGCCGCAAGCGCCCCACATCCCAACCGGCATCCAAAAAAACCAGTGCATCTAATTCGGCGCCGTTCATACCCGCATCGGCCTCGTTCAAAATAAGCGCCGGATTGGATCCACAACGGATAACACTGCCGTCGTGCGCAGATGGGGATTGCACCCCAACCCACACATCACCGGAGACAAATTCCAAGGCCAGAACATCTGTGATGGCAGAGCCAGAGCCCGTGGCCACGGAAACGTCAGCTTGCACTTCGGCCTCGGTCATGACACGCGTGATGCCACCGCTGAGCTCCAGGCGCAGCACGTCTCCATCGTCGATGGCACCCACGACTGAATCGGAGTGGTTGTTTTGCAGGGAGAACAACAGCCTTCCGCTCCCATCGTAGGCCAAGGCATCCAAGTCGATGCCGCCGCTGGGCAAGCCCAGGGCGAGTACCAAATCCCCTTCGGCCACAACCAAATCCAAGCCACCCCCAACAGCAACGGACAGCACATCGCCGTCTAGGAAACCGCCTTCGTTGGAGAGCAGCGAAAAGACGAGACCGCTGTGGCTTGCCGCTGCGAAGCCGGGTCTGCGCCCCATGGCATCGATATCGCTGGGCTGAAAACCAGCTGTGGCGAACCAGTGTTCGGGCCCGAATTGAATGCGCGCCGGCTGGCCCGACTCGAGTCGCAAGATGCTGCTGTCATCCGTTGCGACACCGCTGGCGCCCAACATTCCGTCGGCTGTCGTTGACGCCCAAAAGGCCGTTTGGGCATCTGTTGATGCATTGAACGCCAAGCAAGTGAGAATCGAAAGCATGCAAAGCCGCGCATTCGACTTGGCAACCGCGCGCTGCCTTTGGAATAGCTGCCTTTGAAATGGCTGCCTTTGGAATGGCTGCTTGGCGAAGGACTGCTTGAGGAAAGTCGGAAGGCCCAATGAGTGCCTGGGATCATTCACTCGTGCGGGGCGCAGGCTTGCGAGGATTCGTTGGGCCGATGTGCCAAGACGAGAAGTGGGAATAACGCTTGAGTTCATGGGAGCGGTCGGCGAGTGCGGATGAAGGGGAGCTGATTGGATGCGGTTGTCCGCTGCGCTTTCGGTTTCTGATTTCCGATTTGAGTGGTTGCTTTGGTTTTGGGCGAAGGACGCTTTTGGTCCACGAAATAGGGGGCGCGCCCGACGAAAGGCCGGGCTGCAAGAAAACAGGTGCATGGAATTTTCCTCCGCCCTACCGATTCACCGCGGCCATTTGGGTTGCGGGCTATCTGGCGAATTTTTGCCCCGAAATCAGTTGCTTACGTTTTCCCTGAAACCAGCGCCGGTTGGGGCATTAGGATGGCTCCCATGGGAGCTTCAACCTCTTCACAACAGATGCCCTCGCAACCGCCCGAGGTCAGGGCGCTGCGCCTGTCGTGCAGCCCGTCGCGCTGCCTGTCACTTTTGCTCTTGCTGTTCCTGTCCCAGGCCTGCCGCAGTCAAGGAACTGCTGGCGATCGCGCTGGGAATTCGGAGACCGGACTCACGGGGACCGTCTCCTCCCAGGCCTTGCCCAATGCGTCCAATGCGAAGCCGGGAGATTCCAGCGTGCGACAGGGGCATGGGGACGGCGCAAAATCACAGACCCTTGGCCAGGACCCCGTCGCGAACCCCGAGGATTCGGACGATTCAGCAGAATTGGCTTGGCAACCCATGCAGCTGGCCCAGGACTGGCAGAGCAGCTCCCCCCACTCCTTCGCCGAATGGCTCGAAGCCACTTTCCCCCCGGGCAGCTTCCATGAGCCCGATCGCGACCAGCTGGAACGGCTCGCGACCCACCTCGAACAAGCCGACTTCAACGCTGTGCGAGCGGCCTTGATCTTGGCCCGCAGCCAATCCCCACAGGCCGCCGAAATTTTGCTCGCACGCCTCGAGGCGCGCATTTCCGCGCCCGAGCGGGCTGGGGACGCCGCCGATTGCGTGGCTGCCGCAAGTTTCAGCTCCTGGCACCCGGCGGCCCACGGTATCGATCGCCTCGAGGAAAGATTGGCCAACCTGGCTCGGGGAGCCAGACCCCACCCCGACCTGGAAGTGCGCGTCGAATGCGCTCGCTCGGCCATCCTTCTCGGTTCGGACAGCCCGATCCCGTTCTTGATCGCCGTTCTGCGAATCGGAACTCCCGCGGGCAAACGTGCGGGGACCTTTTGGCCGGCGCCGGAAACCACCGCCTGGGCCCGAGGTCGGGCCGCGGAAGTTTTGAGCTGGAGAGCCGGCACGGCCTGCGAGTATCCCGTCGACGGTTCCCTTGCGGCCCGTGAAATTGAGGCTGAAAAGCTGGAGAAATTGCTGCATTAGGAGAGCTTCATGGCAGCCCCGATTGCGAGCTTTGCGCGACTTCAAGCAGCAAAGTTTGGCGCGCGATTCGGAAGCGGCACAGCAAGCGAGTGTTTTCTCCTGGATCCGCCGCTCCCAGCCCCATAAAACGGCTTGCGTGCCATCGATTCTGGAATTCGAGGGGTCTTGCCGGGAGCGATGTTGCCATTGGGCAGCGGGTGGGCATGATCACACGCGGATGTGTTCACAAACGGGCATGACAATCGATTTGGCTGAAAAGCCTGCCTAAAAAGCTTGGGCTGAACAGCGAGCCGCGCCGGCCGAACCAGTCGACCTAGCTCCGATACGTATTCGGAGTCGTCCCTCTTGGGGGCGTGGGTCCCCTGGCACGTGCGTTCGGGGCGCGCTTTCAGGGGACGACAACGCAAAGCGACAGTTATGGAACTCCTCAGCATCGATTCCGTTCTCTACACAGGCCTTTTCGCCGGCGTGGGCGTCATCGGTTGGTATGTGCGCGATTTCCAACTGCGCTCGGAGCGGCGCGTGCTGGAGGAACTGTGGAGCCGCAAGCTGCGGGCCTCCGAAACCGATCGCCACCAGGCCTTGCTCACCACGCGCCAAAATCTGGCCGAGATCAAAGCCAATGAAAAGCGTCTCGATGACGCCTCCAACCTGATCCAAGGTCAGGACGAGGAATTGGCCGAGCGCGCCAATGAGCTTGAACAGCTCAAAAGCGAGCTTTCATCGGTCAAGACCCAAAGTGAAGAGTTTCAGCGGCTGGAGCAGGAAGCCCGGACCGAATCCGAGCAAGTAAGCAGTGAGCGCAAGATGGCCCAGGCCGAGCGCGACGCGGCCCAGGCGGAGTTGGATGAAATCCGCGAGCGCCTCGAAGAAATTCCCCGCCTGCGCAACTCGCTGGCCGAGCGCGAGGGCCAGCTGGTCGAGTGGCAACGGAAATTGGGCGAGGCCGACAGTCGCCATCGCGCGCGCGAAAACGAGCTTCAGCAGCGGCTCGCACCCCTGATCCCCCTGCCCGATCTGTTGCATGCGGCCAGCTCCGAGCGCGATGAATTGCGCTCCGAACTGGCCTCCGTCCAACTGCGCCACGCCAGCCAATTGGAGGAGCTCAATTTGCGTTGGGAAGCGCAGCTGGAAGAGTTGGAAGTCGATGCGGCCCAGCTCACCCATCAGTTCCAGGAAAAGAGCGCAGGACTAGCCACCGAACTCAGCGCCCACGCGGCTACCCAAGGCGCCCTGGACCAAAGCCGCAGCGAAGCTTCGGATTGGAAGGAGCGAGCCAGCGAACGGATACGCCGCGCCGATGAACTCGCCGCGGCCCTGGAATCCACGCGCGAGGAACTGCGTGCGCGCCGCACCGAAGCGGAGGCCTTGCGAGCGGAGCTGGAAGCCCATCGCAACGACCACAGCAAGTTGCGTACAAAGAGCGACGAAACGGCCATCCATATTGCCGAGCTCACCACCGCCAAGGCCGAACTCGAACGCAAGTTGGTGGAAAAGACCGCTGTGCTCGAACGGCTCGGCAAGGATCTCGACCAGAATCGAGCCGCCGGGGCGGAGCGCGGAGCGCGAGCCGAGGAACAGAGCAAGCGCGCCGATCAATTGCACGCCGACTTGGAGCGTGCCAACGCGCTGCTGCTGGAGCGCGCCGATGAAATCGCCGCCCTGCGCGAATCGGCGAGTGAATTGCAGGCCCAGCGCAAGGAAGCCCTGGCGCGCGCAGAGGATTGGAAACAGCGCGAATTGGAATGGTCCACTCGCCAAACCGAGCTGCGCGAAGAACTGACGCAGCGCGAAACGGAATTGGAGGAATTGCGGACAAAGCTGGAAAGCAGCACCTCTCAAGCCGCCCAATGGCAAACGCGCGCGAATGAAAATGAAAAGCGCCTAGGCGACCTGGTCCAGCGCGAAAGCGAACTGCGCAACGAGCTCGAGCAACGCGAAGCTCAACTTGAAGACAACCAGCTGCGTCTCAGTGACACGGGCACCCAATTCACGACCTGGCAAACCCGGGCCGAAGAGTACGACCGCCGCGCCAAGGAACTGGCCGAGCGCGAATCCAGCCTCAAGCAAAGCTACGAGGAAAGCCAAGCCAGCCTGACCGAAGCTCGCGCCCGTTTGGAGGAGCTCAACACCCAAGCCGCAGCTTGGCAAACGCGCGCTGAGGAGTTTGACAGGCGTGCAAAGGAACTGGCTGAACGCGAATCCGGTCTCAAGCAGAGCTACGAGGAGAGTCAAGCCAACCTGAGCGAAGCGCGCGCACGCTTGGAAGAACTCAATACCCAAGCCGCCGCCTGGCAAACCCGGGCTGAGGAAACAGAAAAGCACGCGCAGCAATTGTCCCTGCGCGAATCCACTTTGGAAGAGGAGGTCCAAAGCCTCGAGAACGGCTTGGCGCAGACCAAGCAGGATCTCAACGAACAAACGGCATCCAGCGCGGAATGGAAAGCTCGCTTCGAACAAATCTCAAGCACGATTGAGCGCGAGCGGGGTCAACTTGAGGGCCGCGTGGCCGAACTTTCGCCGCTCGTCGGCGCCGTCGGCAATCGCGACCAAGAATTGGCGGACATGCGCGAGCGCGTATCCGAGCTCAAGGGCGATATCGACGACGAAAAGCGCACCAATCATTTGTTGGTCGAATCCCTGGAGCAAGAGCGCGACAAGTTGGGACTTGAGTTGGAACAAAGCCTTCAAAGCGGCCACGAATTGCAACTCGCGAAGGTCCAATTGGATACGGAATTGGCTGAGCTGCGGGATGCGCACAAGCAGCTTGAGGAGGCTCACAAAGGCGACGAATCCCAGCTTGAAAAGCGCGATCAGGAGCTAGCGACCCGGGGTGAACAGATCGAGTCCCTCAAAGCCAAGCAAGACGAGTTGCGCGAGGAAGTGCGCGTACTGAAAGCGGAGCTGGGCGAACGCAACAGCGAAGTCAATCAAGTCGGTCGCCAGGGCGAACGGCTGCAATCCGGTGTGGAGCGACGCGATGCGGTCATTGCCGACCTCAAACACGAGCTGGCCCAGCGCGAGGCCAGTCTGCGCGAAACAGAGAAGCATCACCGCGCCGCCATCTCCGTTGTGGAGCTTGAGAACCGCAACATCGAGAAACGTCGCCAAAAGCTGGAGCAGCAATTCGCCACGATTGAGTCCGCGCGCGAGGAAATGCGCGAGAAATTCGAAGCGGCCAGCCTCAACCTGCGCGAAGCCCAGGCCGAGCGCAGCAAGCTGCGCAAGACCACGGGGGAACGCGAACGCCAGCTGGGCGCCCTGCAAAAGAAGCTCGATCAATTGCAGGTCGGCCTCGAACAGGAGAAAGCCCAGCGCCAAGAGCTGAACTCGTTGACCCGCAATCAAAACAAGGAAATCGGTCAGCTCACCAAGCAACTAAGCAAAGCCGGTCTATCCGTCGAACTGCCGCTGGCACCCGCAGCCAAGCCCGCCGCCAAGTCGTCTTCAAAGGCAC
>JAJDES010000034.1 GCA_029259675.1 Planctomycetota bacterium | reverse complement strand
CAGTTCGCCCGAGGGCAAAAGGATCACAGCGTGCTTGCCTTCGCGGGCGGTGAGCTGAGCGGCCGAGCCGGCTGAGCGGCACAATTGTCCGCCGCGCCCCTCCTGGAGCTCAATGTTGTGGATCTGCAAACCCACGGGGATTTGCGCCAGGGTCATCGTGTTGCCCACGGTCGGCTCGGCACTGGCACCCGACATTATGGTCATGCCGACGGTCAAGCCCAGGGGCGCCAAGATGTAGCGCTTCTCACCGTCCGAGTAGAACAAGAGAGCGATTCGTGCCGAGCGGTTGGGATCGTATTCGATCGCCTTGACGACTGCCGGCACACCATCCTTGGTGCGCTTGAAGTCGATCATGCGGTAACGGCGCTTGTGTCCACCACCGCGACGACGCGACGTGATGCGCCCGCGGTTGTTGCGGCCACCCGTTTTCTTCAGCGGCGCCAAAAGAGCCTTTTCGGGCTTCTTCTTGGTCAGGCCAGAGAAATCGAGGACGCTGCCGTGGCGGCGTCCGGGCGAAGTCGGCTTGTAGGTTTTTATCGGCATCGGTATGCGGTTTTCTTCCCTAGTGCTTTGCGGTTAGCGCGCGGCTAGAGGACCTCGATTGTTTGGCCCTCAGCCAGGGTCACCATGGCCTTCTTCCAACGCGGCGTAGAACCGACGCTGTAGCCGCGACGGCGACGCTTGCTGGGCACAATCAACGTGTTGACGCTCTTGACATTGACTTCAAAGAGCTTCTCCACGGCCTGTCGGATCTCAATCTTGCCGGCATCGCGGGGCACTTTGAAGCAGTAGGCATTGCGACGAGCCATGTCGTCGGTGGCCTTCTCCGTAATCAGAGGCTTGCGAATGATTTGGTAGTGACGATCTTGGGTGCTCATTTCGACTCACCACCTTTGTCATCTGACTGAACTGAGGAGTCACCGAAGCGCGCGGCCAGGGCGTCCATCGCAGCCCCTTCGGCAATCACGATCCCGCAGGTCACCACGTCGAAAGCGCAGAGCTCCTTGGCTTCGCGAATCACCACGCCGGGGAAGTTGCGGAAGGACTTCCAAATGTTCTCGTTGGGTTCGGCCAAAACAACCAGCACGCGCTTGGTGCGCTCGAGGTCCGTCAGGATCTTGCGCGCGGCCTTAGCTGAGGGAGCCGAGAAACCACCGAAGTCGGCGATGACCACTTCCCCGTCGGCGAGCTTGCCCGCCAATGCGGAGCGCGTTGCAACGCGGCGCGCCTTGGTCGGCATTTGATAACTGTAGTCCTTCGGCCTGGGACCGAAGACCGTTCCGCCGCCACGCCAGATGGGAGACTTGACGTCGCCCGCGCGCGCACGGCCGGTGTGCTTTTGCTTGTAGGGCTTCTTGTTCGTGCCCCGAACCTCAGAGCGCCCCTTCGTTGAAGCGTTGCCCTGACGTTGATTGGCCATGTGCATGACCACGGCATCCTTCAGCGTGCGGTAAAGGACCTTGCCGCCGAAGGGCGTCTCGTCCAATTCCACGGAGCCTAGGCTGCCGGCTTTGTAGCTTTTGACCTGCATCGCTCAGCCCTTCTTTGCGCTTCCATTTTGGGCACTGCCGGTTTTGGCGGTGCGGATCTGGAGAAAGCCCTGGTTCGGCCCCGGTAGCGCGCCCTTGATGATCAAGATGTTGCGCTCGGTATCGACACTGAGCACTTCCAAGTTCTTGATCGTGTGTCGCTTGGCGCCGTACCGACCCGGCATGCGCTTGCCCTTGAATACCCGTCCCGGATAGGCGGAAGCACCGATCGAGCCCGGGCGACGCTTGTTCTTAGAACCGTGCGTCATGGGGCCGCGGTGGAATCCGTGACGTTTAATCGTGCCCGCGAAACCGCGACCTTTGGTGGTACCGGTGACGTCAACCACATCGCCCGGCGAGAAAACCTCGCAGGTAATGGTGTCGCCCACGGACATGGTGGCCGGCTCGTTGAGCCGCTCTTCGCGCAACAGGCGCTTGGGCGCCGTTTGCGCAACCTTGAAATGACCGATTTGAGGCTTCTTCGAGCTCTTGTCTCGAATGTCCTCAAAGCCCAACTGAAGGGCGTCGTAGCCGTCGCGATCCTGCGTTCGGACCTGCGCCACGACGCACGGGCCAGCGGACACGACAGTCGCCCCGATGACGGTTCCGTCATCGGTAAAGACTTGGGTCATTCCCTGCTTGCGTCCCAGGATCAGCGTCATGATTCCGTGAACTGTGGTAAGTCGGAGTCTTCGTCGGTTCGACCGCCCCCCCGCCTCACGGTTGCAGCGAAAAGACGCTGACAACTGCGAGCGCAGCGACACGTGGCCACGCGACTCATCCGGTTAGTTGTGAAAAAAGAAAGAGTGAAAGTCCCTGGCGGAATCACAGGCCGAGATCGATGTCCCGGGCTTGCGCCATCCACTATGACTTCCGTGTTGCCAGCTCGTCCGGATTGCCGACGGCGTGTCGACCTGGGCCTTTGCTGGCTGCTTGCTCGCTCGATGCTGAGAGGAAGATCTCCCTCGGATCCAACGCGATAGGGTGCGAAGCGAAGCTCCACACTCATCGCGCTCTAGGCCTAGGCCTTGATACGGATGTCAACTCCAGCGGGCATGTTGAGACTACTGAGTGAATCCACCGTCTGACTGGTGGGTTCGGCGATGTAAATCAGTCGCTTGTGAGTCCGAATTTCGAACTGCTCCCGCGACTTCTTGTCCTTGAAAGGTGAGCGAAGAACCGTGTAACGCTCAATCCGGGTGGGAAGCGGGATCGGACCGGCGACGCGAGCGCCCGTGCGCTTAGCTGTCTCGACGATCTCGGCCGCCGAGGTGTCAAGCGCCTCGTGGTCGTAGGCTTCCATGCGGATTTGAATCTTGTCCTTCATCTTGTTGGCTACTTGCCCTCGCCGCTGCGGCGAAGCGCGCTTGGCGAGAGACGTACGCGAATCAAAGCTCACCGAGGCCTGTGTCCACCCCTGCGCAATGCTTGCGCACAGGATGTCCCGCGCTATCGAGCCCGATCGTCGAGCTTTGGCGCAATCGCCGCCCATCGACATGGGAGCTCCCTAAGGCGGGGGGCTGACTTACTTTGTGGCCGTGGGCGTTGTGTTTCGCGTTGGTATTCGGAGTGTTACAGGGGGGGTCGTTACTGACGGCAAAAAGCGGCTGAGGGCGCGCGATCTTCTCTTGCTATTGGGCTCTTGCTGCTGGGCTTTGGCTACTGAATGTGGCTTTCCGGAGTCGAATCCGGCCGATCAGGCCACCGCCGAGAAATCGCGGGGTCGCCTCCTCCTTCCCCCGTTCAAACGAAAAGAAACGGGAGTCTCGATCCCCGGCTCGGCTGACTGCCGTCGGGTTTCGGTGCTCTCGAATTCTCGTCGCCACCGTGGAATGGGGCGAGGAAGATATCAGCGACCGCATAGCCGGTCAACGACCGGCAAGCACAATTGTCACCGCTTTTGAGAATTGCCCGAAAAAGTCTCCCAAAGGCCAATTTGCAATTAGGTCCACTCCAAGCCTCGCTCCGCCAACTCGGAATCGGGAACGACCTCGAAACCGGCCGGGGTCATGCTGAAACTCGCTCGCCCCTGGGAAAGTGACCGCACCACGGTCGAATAGCCGAATACAGCCGCCAGGGGCCCGCGCCCCATGAGTGTGCGCCGCTCGCCCTCGACCAGCAGATCCCCGACCTCCACCCTGCGAGCCCCCAAATCGGCGATTAAACCGCTCATAAAGCTGGCAGGGGCCTGGATGACCAAATCCACAACCGGCTCCAGCAGGTCGAATTCAGCATCGGCCATCGCCGCCCGCAGGGCCTGGGCCGCGGCTTGGGTATAGCCGAGCTCCGACTCGCGCTCGGGGGCGGGATTGCCGCTCAGGATGGTGATTTCGGCCCGCTCCAAGGCAAAGCCGAAGCGCGGCCCCGAATCCGAGCCGGCTTCGAGCGTGGCCTCAATGGCTGCTCGAAAAGAATCCGGGATCTGGCAGCCGGGGGCCCAAAGCAGCTCGAATCTCCCCGCGCCGGCTCCCCGCCGCAACTCCAGCTCGAGGCTGCCGAAAACCTCCTTGCCGCCCAGCAACTTGTCCACCGTCGCGCGCCCCTTGCCCGGCTTGCGCACCCTCTCTCGATAGGCCACGCGCGGCTCCCCCACGCGCACGTCCGACCCCAGCTCCGCCTCGAGCCGATGCTGCACCACTTCCAAGTGCAGTTCCCCCATGCCCTCCAGCAGCCACTGCCCCGTCTCCTGATCCTCGCGAATGCGCAGGG
>JAJDES010000330.1 GCA_029259675.1 Planctomycetota bacterium | reverse complement strand
CTCCGCCAACTCCGTTCGGGCGGAAACTGGCAGGCGCCTGGCTCAAATCGACTTCGACGAAGATGTTGGATCGCAAGAAAGGATCCGTTTCAACCTCGGGGAACGATACCGGAAGCTTAGGGGTGTGGGTGTCCAAGAACGGGACGTGGCAATCCGCGCAGCCGATACTGGAAAAGACGCCCGAGCCGGAGATTGCGGATGCCGAGGGATTGGCCGCTTCGCGCGGCCGCTCCATGGAAACACCAAAGACGTGCATGGCGGACAACTCGCCAACCAGAATTTCGTTCACAACTCCGTCGCCGTCTGCGTCGACTCCTTCACCAACAACCTCCACCGGCTGCATGCCCTGGTGGAATGCAAGAGCGCCGGTGTCGAATTTGCGAATACTGGAGTTGTCGCCCTTGCGTCCGAAGGGCCTCACGACCAAGTCGTGATCGACACCCTCGACGGAGTCCAGGTTCAATTCGCCCGCGTCTGAATCGAAGAACAGCGAACCGAAGCTGACACCCTTGGCGACCAGGGGCACAACCGTATCCGGATTGTTGATTGCGCTTTGCTGCAGAGCTTGGAGTTCAACCGTCATCTCCTTGCCGGCCAATTCAACGCCGCCGGCACCGAACAGGAAAGGCGGATTGATTAGGCGGCCGTCGTAGAAGGCGAAACCGTTGCCGGCTTCATCGTCAATATCGATCTCGGTTGAAGCCGGCATGGCTACGGCGCTAACGCTTCCGACCCCGCCGATGGTGAAGCGCATCGGCCGCACATAGTTGCTTCCGACGCCGTGACACTCCAGGCAAGATTGGGAATCCAAACCGTTGATACGATTGAAAGTGCCGTTGTTCTGCAGGAGCGGGCGATTGCCCGGACTCGTGTGATCGGGATTGAAGGGATCGAAAACCCCATCCCCATAGCCGTCATACTTATTGAACTGAGTAGAGAAAAGCAGCATGCCCGCGCGACGCACTTCGCGCATCGTGTACTCGCCGGCTTCAATGTCAGCTTGGGTAATGCGATTGGCTCCTAAGGCCGGGCCCTCACCCGGCGGCGCTTGCGCGCTTGCACCTGAACCAATTGCCAGTGATGCAGCGACCGACATTCCCAGGCCCATAAGGCCGGAGCTGCACTTCGGTAGGTGAGCAAAAATACTCATTAGCAAGTCCTCTTTGCGAATACTTGTCGTGGGTGGTGCAGTCATCACCATCGGCACGACTGGTCGACGTCAAACCGGCCCTCGAAATGAGGGGCGACTCCTCGCTGTCAAGCTTATCGCAAGAATCGAAAGTGGGGAGATTTTGAGTCGGCCGGAATGGATGGGGATTTGTCGACTTGCGACCAGGGACTAAAAATCGCCGGCAAGATGCGCTTGGCAGGCCCAACCGCGCGGCACAGTGTCCGCTTGAACCCATAGGCGAGATCCCAGTTCCGAACCAACAGGGATAATTTTTCCACCTCCCTTAAACCCCGCAAGCGGCTTCCATGACAGAAATCACCATCTTCGCTGCTCATGAGACGGCAACGGATTGATTGCCAACATCGGTGAGCATTCCCTCATTTAGGCTCAAAGACTTAGAGCGGAACAGTTTCGCTGCGCGCAGATGCAGCATCCCTTTCTCAGTCGTCACCCTGGTCCGCTTCCAATTCACCAGCGTTGGAGTCCCGCGCATGGGCCAACTCATACAAGCGCGAGTAGGTGCCGTTCTTCTCAATAAGTTCTTCGTGCGTGCCCAGTTCAACCAAGCTGCCGTCCTTGAGTACCGCAATGCGATCCGCGTGACGAATGGTAGACAGCCGGTGGGCGATAACGATCACTGTGCGGTTTTGAACCAGCCGATCCAATGCCGCCTGCACTGCGCTCTCGGCCTCCGTATCCAGGGCACTGGTGGCTTCATCCAAAATAAGGATCGGCGCATTTTTTAGCAGTGCCCGTGCAATCACCAAGCGCTGCCTTTGACCGCCGGACAGCCGCGACCCGGCATCGGCCACATCCGTGGCGTAGCCATCCTGCAGGGACATGATGAAGTCGTGGATATTGGCTGCGCGAGCGGCTTGCTCCACTTCTTCATCGCTGGCGCTGGGATTGCCGTAACGAATGTTCTCTTCGATCGAAGCGTGGAAGAGGAATGGCGTTTGATCCACATGGCCGAAGAGGCGACACCAAGCCTCGAGAGAGATTTCGCGCAAATCCACACCGTCGATCAGCAAAGCACCTTCCGTTGGATCCACAAAACGGCAGACAAGATCCGCGATGGTGCTCTTGCCCGCTCCCGAGGGGCCGACGATGGCCAAGGTTTCCCCACGCTTGACAGAAAGATTGAGACCTTTGACCGCGGGCGTATCGTCGTCCCGATAGCAAAACGTCACATCATTGAAACGGATCTCATCCACAAGATCCGTGGGCTCCTTGGGATTCTCGGCTTCCGCCAAATCGACTCTCTCGTCCAACAATTCCTGCAAGCGATCCGACGCTCCGACAGATTCCTGGATCGTTGTGACCGCCTTCGCCAAGCGCTTGACGTGGGAGTTCAATTGAGCCATCGCCATGAAGAACATCAGCATCTTGCTGGGTTCGGTAAAGAGCTCCCCTTTGATTGCGAAGTAGCCCACGGGCAGCAACAGCAAAGCCACACCGCCGTGACCTAGGACCAGTGCCCAAGAGCGCGATAGGGCAATCGCGCGAACCATGCGCATCGATTGCTTTAGATAGTCCTCGTTGACCTGGGAGAAGCGCTCGAGCTCCTTCTCCTCCTGGCGATAGGCCTTGACCGTGCGCACACCCTGGAACATCTGCGAAAGCACCTGCACGGATGAGCCCAGACTGGTGAGACTCTTCTTTGAGCCCTTGCGAACCTTTTTGGCGAAGATCGCGATCGGCAATGCCAGCACGGGCAATCCGAAGAGCAAATAGACCGTCATCTTGGGCGCTGCATGAATGGCGATGCTCATGGCCGCAATCATGTAGGCCGGAATCTGCACCAAGTCGCGCAAACCGGTCTGGACGGCATTGGTCGTCATGCCGACGTCGGCGCTGATGCGCGAGAGCAGGTCCCCGAAGTGACGCTGCAAGTGATAGCGCATCGACAGACCCATCAAGTGACGCGCCATACGCAGGCGCAAATCCACCATCATGCGCATCGAAACGAAACGCGTGAGCCATATGAATCCGTATTGAGCCGCCGCTCCGATGATCGCCAAGGTCAGGGCCACCGTCACCACTAGGGCGAGCATGGTCAACCGGGCCTCATCCGTTAACTGGCCTTCGCCGGTTGCGTCGGGAGTTAGGAAGCGGTCGCGCATGCCTTCGAAGAAGCCAAGCACGAAGTCCTGAGTCGGCGGTGCCGCCCCATCGAGTTGCACGTCTTCACCGACAAAAAGGACGAGCCTCCAGAGCGGATCGAAGAGAAACAGGATCGAGGTCGGGGCCACGGCTCCGATCACTCCCAAAACGACGGCCAGGAAGATCAGCCCCAAGCGCGGACGCACGTGGGGCGCGACGAGCACGAACAGATTCTTTGTTGAGGATTTCAAGCGAAAGATCATCCCGGCCAAGCAGTGAGAAATGCAAGTGCGCAGCTGATGTTCCGCACTTGCAGCCCCTGAATGTGGATTTTGCCCCTAACGCCGTGAAGTGCCGGCGGGCGAATCCGATTGTTCACCAAGGCCGGTTCGGCGCGGTCGAAACGAGCTTTTTGCGCGCACTGCCCTGAAAGCAAATCGGGATAGGGGCCGGTGAGGAAATCCCTCACCGGGGCCCCTCCCACACCACCGGGCATACGGGTCCGTACCACGGCGGTTCGAAGAGTTGAGGTTACGTCGCCAGGCTGGGGACACCCAGCTGGGTGAAGTAGGAGATGTTGAGGATGTTGTGGACGACGCCGCGAGCATTCCACCACCAGCGTCGGACGTGGCCCGCGACTTCGGCGGCTACGCGGACCGAGGCTCCTCGGGCGCGTAATTCGCGG
>JAJDES010000329.1 GCA_029259675.1 Planctomycetota bacterium | reverse complement strand
CCGCGAATTACGCGCCCGAGGAGCCTCGGTCCGCGTAGCCGCCGAAGTCGCGGGCCACGTCCGACGCTGGTGGTGGAATGCTCGCGGCGTCGTCCACAACATCCTCAACATCTCCTACTTCACCCAGCTGGGTGTCCCCAGTCTGGCGACGTAACCTCAACTCTTCGAACCGCCGTGGTACGGACCCGTATGCCCGGTGGTGTGGGAGGGGCCCCGGTGAGGGATTTCCTCACCGGCCCCTATCCCGATTTGGCCCGATGGCGCGGGCAAAAATCGCGCGCGCGGCAGCGACAACGGGTCCTCCCGTTGAGCCGCCGCCCGCCTGCAAGTCGCCGGGGCCGACCTGAGCCCTAGAGGGGCGGCAGGCTCCAGCCCTCGGACCCACGCTCCAGGATCCAGGAGCGGCCGAACTCATTCCATTCGAGCGGCCGGTATAGATGCGGGAAGAGGGCGTCGCCGCGGGATACCTCACAGCGCAAAGCGTCGCTGTCACGCAACTCAATTTGAATCAATTCGATGCGATCCACGGCTGTGAAGTGCGCCTGCAAGGTGCCCGCCAGTTGTTCGGCATAGGAAAGGTGAATGAAGCCCTCAGTCGCAAAGCCGGGCGGGGTCCAATGCGCCACGCCGGCTGCGCGCGCCGCTTGCAGGGCGGAGGGGTCGGCCAGATGGAAAATGCGCTCAGTCATGCTGGGAAGATTTTGAGTTGCGAGCCCGGCTCCATAAGGCCCACGGACTTGGCCCGTTCGGCCAGGGCGAGCAAAGCGCGCTGACCGCCGGGACCAAGGTCCCGCGTGGAGTCATTGACGTAGAGTTCGACGTGTTGCCAAAGCACGGCATCCGATAATTCCTGCGCGTGCTCGCGCATGCTTTGCAGGGCTTGCGAAGGGTGCTCGCGCGCGTAGTCCAGTGAAGCAACGATCGCGGTTTGCAGGGCCGCGAGCAACTTGGGCTCGAGGTTGTTGCGGGCAACAATGCCGCCCAGGGGCAAGGGCTCCGCGGTGGCGCGCTCCCACGTTTGACCGAGGTCCTCAACGCGTTCCAATCCCGATTTCTTCCAGGTGAAGCGTCCTTCGTGAATGCAAACGCCAAGATCAGCTTTGCCGGCAGCGAGTGCGGGCATGATCTCTGAAAAGCAGACCTGCTCGATCCGTTTCCATTCGGGATGAAACAGACGGCACAGAAGGCTGGCCGTTGTCCACTGGCCCGGGCAAAGCACGCGCGCATCCGCACCGCGTTCCGCGCCCGCTGCCGCAAGGACTAAGGGACCGACCCCGCGCCCGAGCGCGGAACCCACGCGCAGCACCCAAAGTTCATCGGCCATGCGCAGGGCCGCGTGGAAGCTCACTTTGGCCGCGTCGAATTCGCCGCGCGCAAAGCCTTCGTTCAACTCTTGCACATCGAGCAATTCGAAGTCGATTTGAGCGCCTTCGACTTGGACCGCGCCGGTCAAGAGCCCATGAAAAGTGAAGGTGTCATTGGGGCAGGTCGAAATGCCCAGTCGCAATCGTTCACTCATTGGGATTCGAGCCGTTCCAGCAATAGCTTGCGCGCTGCGGACAGAGCGGCGGGGATGCGCCAGTGGGAGGGATCGCGATCGCCGACTTGATTGGAGATTCCGCGCACGATGCACAGTGGCGTGCGACCGAGCGCGCAGGCCAAGGCCACGCCGAAGCCCTCCATGTCCTCGGCCACGGCGCGCGGAAAGCGTTCGCGGCGGCGGCGCGTTTGCTCGGCGTTCGCGGAGGCGGCGCAGGTTGTCAAGAGTCCCAAGTCATTGTCTTGAATGGGAGCGAGGGCGAGTTCCTCCTCGACGGCGTAATCGGTTGTGTCCGCCGAACCGGGCCATTGGGCAAAACCCATGGCGGGCGGCCCCTGGAATGTTGCGCCCTCCCCGGCTCCGACGCCATCCAAACCGACGTGTCCAAATTCGAGCGCGTCGCCCGTTGGATGCTGATCGGTGTCGTAGGCCCCCGCGATTCCGCACAGAAAAACGTGCGCGGGTTTGAATGCTGCAATGAGCTGTGCCGTGCGCGCCGCTGCGGCAATCGGGCCGAATCCGCACAGGGCCTGCACGGCCAGCCCGCTGGGTAGGGCGCCGAAGTCCGTGAAGCGGCGCAGTTCGAGTTCAGTCGGAAAGAGCACCAGACGGGCCGAGCCCAAGGGCGGGGCCGCGGAAGGACTCGCAGGGAAGCTCTGGGACATGCTGGTTGGGGGCTGGTTTCGGGCCGAGTGAAGCCGGTTGGAGCGTGGGAGAGTCTGGGGGGCAGAGCAGCGTCCGGGTGGCTCCGGGCCGGGCCTGGGCTGCTCTCGGGGCCGCTGCGGAGCCCTTCGCGCGGGGCACCACAATCTATTCCGAGCCAGGCTAGAGGTGGTCGCTCCAATCTCCCGATGCCAAGGGAGAATTTCATGAAGAAAAAAACAGCCACACCCGCTGCCGCCCCATCCGCAGTCGGACCCCTTCGCCTCGCGCTCGCCGTTTTTTTGACGGTGGGCATCTCGAACCGAGCAGCAGCGAGCCAAGTCGCTCCCGAAGAGCTCCATCAAGCCGCCGCGGAGGAGCGGATCAGCGCGCCGGAAGTTGTGCCGGTCCCTCAGACCGAACAAGCCCAGTTGCCGTCCGCAGCGGATGCCCTTTCGGACCCGCAGCCCGTCCCGGCCGCCGAGCCAGGCCCCGCACCGTTGTTTGAGGGATTGGAGCCGCGAGCGCGCGAGTGGTTTGAAATTCTCAGCAAGTGGGGGCCGCGTCCCGATGGCTCCGGCAATCAAAGTCGCAGCCTGGCTTGGTTGCGCCGCAGCTTGCAAGGATTCGGATTCGAAGTCCGACTGGAAACCGTCGGCGAGCTGGCCGTTGGTTTCGATCGCGGTGAGTCTTCGGGAAGCATGTGGTTGCCCGAACCCGTGGAACTGGTCTTCACGACGCCGCGCTACTCGGCCGCAACGCCCGGTCCCGCGCGTGCACCCGCGCGATTGGCACCGGGCAGTCTCCAGCAGCTCTTCAATCAACGCGAAGAATTGCAAGGCAGTTGGGTGGTCTTGCCCTACGGGACGAGCAGCGCAGCCTATGGCCAGTTGTTGCGCTCGGCTTCCGACATGTTCGGACTCGAAGTGCTGGGCATTGTCGAAGACGGCGGAGAGCCGCTGGTTGCGGGCGGCACCCCTCCAAAGACGTGGGAGTCGCGCTCCAGCATGACCCACATTCGTTTGCGCAATGACCAACACGATCTATTGCTCGAGCGTTTGGAAAGCGGCTTCGAAATTCAATTGCAATTCGATGTGGACAATCGCCTCACGCGCGGCCCGATTCAACTCGTCAACTTGGTGGCGGAGTTGAAAGGCTCGGAACTGCCGCAGGAGTGGGTTTTGGTCGGCGCGCCCATGGATAGTGCGGATGAGGCGAACGGAGCCGGGCAAGCAGCAGCCCTGGCAAGTGTGCTCGAGTCCGCGCGCTACTTGGCTCAGCTCGAGCCCACGCCGCGCCGCAGCTTGCGTTTCGTCCTTTGGAGCGGAAGGCAGTCGGACTGCTTGGGATCGCGCACCTATGTGGCCCACCACCTCGGGGAACTCGAAGAGATTCGTGCCGTACTCGTTCACGAGTGGGGCGCGGAGGCCCTGCGCGGTTTGCGAACACCGCGCGCGATCATGCCCTTCATGCGCGAATTGACGGAGTACATGGCGCCGAACCTGGGCGACTCGCCGGTGGCACTGATGCCGTGCGAGGGCTTGGACCCGGCCCAAGAGGGCGACGCGGGCTCCTTCCTGCGGGTTGGAGTTCCGGCGCTTTTGTGGCGCAGCGACGGTGAAGCTCCCGAGGGGCAATACGACACGCGCGCGGCTGTGGACCTCGACCAATTGCAGCGCACGGCGCACATCCTGTCGCTCAGTGCTGAGGGCTTGGCGAATGCGGACGGCGAACTGAGTCGGCGCGGATTGCTGAAGCCGGGTGAGCGTCGCCTGATGGGCCTCGAAACGCGCTACGGCTTTCACTTGTCGGGAACCGTTGTGGAGCGCTTGGACGCAGACGGATGGGCGGCGATGGAGGGCTGGCAAGTCGGCGATCGGGTCTTGGCTTTGGGCACTCACCGGATCGAATCGCGTTCCAACCTGATCGAGGCCCTGGGCGGTGGCGGCGAAGACGTGGTCACCTTGGGACGGCTGGGACAAGCGCTCCAATATCCATGGCCGCTCGATGGGGAAGTCACCCCCAACAGCAACTTGCCGCTTTGAGCGAAGTGGTGCTTCCCGCGCGGGGCACCGATGGCGACAATGGCCCGCTTGCCAGCTGAATAAGCTGCCGGCTCCGCCACAGACGCCATGACCGACACAAAGAGTTTTTCGCCCGAGGAGCTGCGCAAGCTCCTGCGTGAGCGCTTTGGATTGCAGGATTTCCAAGGTCCGCAGTTGGAGGCGATCCAAGCTGTGATGGCCGGTCGCGATGTGCTGCTGACCCTGCCCACCGGTGGCGGCAAATCACTCGTGTATCAACTGCCGGCCCTGGCGTTGGACGGCATGGTGCTGGTTGTCAGTCCGCTGATCGCCTTGATGAAGGATCAGGTCGATGCCCTGCGCGCCAAGGGCATCGCGGCGCAATACGTAAATTCGAGTTTGGACGGGCCCGAGCGCAAGAAGCGCTTGCAACAAGCGGCGCGCGGCGAGTTGGACTTGCTCTACGTAACGCCCGAACGATTCCGCAGTCCGCTCTTCCAAGAACTCGAAGCGAGCATGCCGATCGTGCGCGTGGCGATCGACGAAGCGCACTGCATCTCCGAGTGGGGCCACGATTTCCGCCCCGACTACTGGCGACTGGGTTCGGTGCGCAGGCGACTGGGTGGTCCGCCGGTTGTGGCGGTGACGGCGACTGCGACACCGGCGGTGGCGGAGGATATTTGCTCGTCATTGGCCATGCAGGATCCGCTCGTGATCAGGCTCGGCATCGAGCGCGAGAACCTGTTCCTGGGCGTGACCGAAGTGGACCTTGCGGAAGAGAAAGTTACCATTCTGGCCGAACGCATCGCGGCCATGGATGGACCGGGAATCGTTTATTCGACGCTTATTCGCGATTTGGAGGCGCTTCACAGCGAACTTCGCCGGCGCGGAATTCACAGCTTGGTCTACCACGGCAAGCTGTCGAGCGTCGAGCGTCGGCGCATGCAAGAGCGCTTCATGAAGTCGGAGCGCGAGGTGGTTTTGGCCACCAACGCCTTTGGCATGGGCGTGGACAAGAGCGACATTCGCTTTGTGTTGCACGCTCAAGTGCCGCGCACAATCGAAGCCTGGACCCAAGAAGTCGGCCGCGCCGGTCGCGACGGCAAGCCGTCCTGGTGTGAGCTCCTCTATTTCAAGGAGGACCTCGCCGTGCAGCAAAACTTCATTAATTGGTCCAACCCGACGCGCGAGTACCTGTTTTCGGTTTACGAAACCCTGCGCGGTTGGGGCGAGCGCTTGCAGATCAAAGACGTCGACGATTTGCGCGATGAGCTTCTGATTAAAAACCGCGCGGACAATCGCGTGCATCTGTGCTTGAAGTGGTTGGAAGTCTTGGGCGTGACTGAGGGCTCCTTTGAAACCAACAACCTCGAACTCGTACGCGAACTCGAACCCGGCGAGTTGCCCGACTTCGTCGGCAGCGAAGGCAAAATGCGCGCCGACCTCGAAGCACTGCTGGGCGTCGCCCAATTCGCCGGCGGCAAGGGCGGCTGCCGGCGCGTGGCCTTGGCGGATCACTTCCACCTACCGCCGCCGGACGGCCCCTGCGGGACCTGCGACCTGTGCACCGACGCCATGGCCTGGCGCACCGAGCGCATGATCCCACGACCGCTCGCAAGCGAGGCTGCCACAGCCAACGAATCGGCGGCCCCGATACTTGAGGCGGCTTCTTCCAAACCAAGTTTCGGCGCAGGGGTTCAAGAGTCCGAATCGGATCCGCATACCAAGCCCAAATCCAAAGCCGGGCATTCGGTATCCGGCACATTTGCTTCGCAGCAAGCAAAGCAAAGTGCGCGTCGCGATTCCTCAAGCGATGCTCCTGCTGACACCCGCACTCGCTGGGAGCGCGGCGATTGGGTCCGCATCGACGGCCGCCACATGGGCCAAATCATCCGCGTCGAAGGCGAAGGCCGCGCCACCCGCCTAATCGTCGAAAGCGCCAGCGACCTAAGACTGCGCAAAGTAGACCCGCGCCGCAAGCGCGTCGAACGCCTTTAGGGCAGGCGTAGCTCAAGCTCTTGGTGTCGGCAGCCGCAACAGCTACTCGCTCCACATGAGTGCAGGGCTTCCGCTGGTATTGGCTAAGCATCTCTAGCCCCTCAACAGATCCGTTTGACTGTGCGCGCCCAAGGAACGTGCGTTTCTGCAGTGAGGTCGGCGCCGCGCGCTAAGGGAATGAAAGGGATCAGTACGGAGTTGCTGGGGTAGTCGGTCTTGCCTTGCAAGCTAGCGCCGGGGTGTGCCGGAATTCTCTTCGACTGTCGAGGCGCGCAGCGCTTGTGCAAAGCTTGCGCGCCGATGGCGACCTTACTGCACGATATTATTGGACGATGGCAACCTGTGCCGGGGCGGAGAATGAGAAGGTTGCGTCCGGGGCGAGCGCAATGCCTTGCATGAGCAGGCTTGAGCCGGCGAGGCTGATGCTGTTGGGAACGTGAATGCCCAGTTGTGCCGCGCCCTTGGCTCCGAGGCTTTTTGAGGGCAGCGAGGACAGGCTGCCGAGGGGCAGAACTGAAAGGCCGGGAATGCCGGTAAAGCCAACAGCCGGGCCCTGTTCGAAACTGAAGAAGGTGAAGTAAATGCCACCCGCTTCGCCTCCGAGGTTGAAGCTTACCGGTGTGCCCAAGCCGGCCACGCTGGGCGTTATTGTTAGTTGCGCGAGATTGATCGCGACGGGAACGACGGTTCCGCTGCCGTCTATAGCTGGGGCATTGCCGGCGCCGTCACCGTCGAGTCCGGGCACAAGTGCTAGACCAGGTGTCCTGCTTACCAACGAGTCGGAATCAAGCGATACTGCGGATCCCCCGCTCGAGTAAAGGGGAGTGGTTGCAACCAGATTCTGTCCCCCTGCGCCGCCTTGGATCGTGGTGGAGGAGCCACCGCGAATGAAGATGGTGCTGCCCACAGCTTGAATTGCTGAGGCTCCCAGGCCCGGGGTGGCTTCCGGATTGGCATTGGGGTTGCCTAGATCGAAGAAGGCTATGTAGTCCGAGCCGCTTCCGCCGTTCAACTGAGAGTTGGAGAGTCGAACTTCTGAATGGGTTGCCACGATTGCGGGAGTGCCGTCGGAAGGCACTCCATTGCCCAAAATTTGAACGCCCGTACCACCGAAGATCGCGCTCGCGTTGATATGCAGATTGGAATCTTCAATGTTCAGCGCGGGTCCGGTGGGTCCAACGCTGGAATTGCTTGAGCCCGCATTCAAGTCGCATGCATCCAGCAGGACTTGCTCGCTGCGGAAAACGAGTAGAAGTCCAATGCCTCCGAAGGCTCCGTAGCTTCCAATGCCGGCTACATCGGAAAGCACCACGGGTCCGGCGCAGTCTGCGATCACGGCTATGGTCGGGCCCAGATTCCCAAGGCTACCGGGCACAAGTTCCAGTCCAATGACGCGGACCTCTTCCCCGGGCTCCAAATCGTGAACGTAAAGCGGCAACGGTTGATCGAACGGATTGTTGGGAAGGGAGGTGAAGCGCGTTACGTCTGAACCTCCGCCAATCAACGTCAACGGTTTGTCGATATCCAGTCCATTGGCCTTCGCATAGAAGCCTGGCGCAATGGTGATCACATCTCCGGGAGCCGCCGCCGCTATGGCCAAGCCGATTTCTTCGAACTCAAATCCGCTGCCTGCGGGGCCGACAGAAAGGGTTTCAGCGCTTGCAAGCGAAGAGCAGACAAGCAGAGCGGCAAACGTCATGTGTGACAATCTCATTGGCGCGAATCCTTTAGTTTGATTGAGCAGGGCCGAGACGAATTAGATTGCTCGTTGGGTTGAGCTTTGGCGTTCTTACTTCGCAAGAGCCTTGGTTCCGAGCAAAGCATTCCAGTCGAGTGGCCTGGGGCAAAGCCGGGGCGCGCGAGCCTTGTGCAAAGCTCGCGCGCCGCTGGCGTCCTTATTGCACGATGCCAACCAGTGCGGGCGAGGAGAACGAATAGGTCAAGTCGGGTGCGAGGGCGATGCCCTGGAACAGCAAGCTGACGCCCGGGAGGCTGGGGCTGTTGGGCACATGGATCGGAAGTGCGGCGGCGCCTGTGGTGCCGAGAGACTTGACGGGCAATGAGAACAAGCTGCCTAGTGGCAGTACGGAGAGTCCGGGGACACCTGCGAAGCCGATGGCCGGGCCTTGACTCAAGCTGAAGTAAGTGAAGTAGATACCGCCCGTTTCGCCTCCGAGACTAAGACTAATGTTGGCTCCCAAGCTCGCCACCTTTGGCGCAAGCGACAGTTGAGCGAGATTGATCGCGAGCGGTACGACGGTTCCGGTTCCTTCAAACTCGGGAGCCGTGTCGGCTCCATCGCCATCGAGTCCGGGGATGAGCGCAACGCCGGGCGTGTGGCTAACGAGTGAATCCGAATCGAATCGGACAGCGGCGCCACCGGCTGAGTAGATCGGAACCGTGGCAACCAGATTCTCACCGCCCGGACCTCCGCTCAGGCTGGTTGCCGAGCCGCCGCGAATGTAGATCGAGCTAGAGACGGCATCGATGGCCGGGGCTCCCAGGCCGGGCGCAAACTCGGGATCGGGATTCGGGGACAAGGCGTGATAGAAGGCAAGGTAGTCCGAGCCGGGGCCGCCCTCCATGCTTGAGTTGGAGATTCGGACTTGCGAGTCCACGGCCGTGATGGCGGAAGAGCCGAACGAGGGTGTGGCGTCGCCCAAGGTTTGGGTGCCGAAGCCTCCAAACAAGGAGCACGCATTGATGTGCACTTGGGAGTCTTCGATGGCCAGCGCCGGCCCGACGTGGCCCGAGCTAATGCTCATGGAGCCCGCGCGCAGTTCGCATGCGTCGAGCAAAACTTGATTGCTGCGCAACACCTGAACGACCCCGTACGAACCGAAGTTTAGCTGATTTCCACTACCGTAAATGTCCGCCAGCACAACCGGGCCCTCGCAATCGGCTACAACGAGCACAGTCGGTGTCACGCCTCCGTAGGTCACGGCTGCAAGTTCGAGACCAATCACGCGAACCTCTTCTCCCGCTGCCAAATCGTGAATGTAAATTGGCAGGGGCTCATCACCTGGAAAGTTACCAATCGAAGCATAGCGCGTTATGTCAGAGCCGGCACCCATCAAGGTTAGCGGCTTGTCGATATCAATTGTGTCGTTATGCCCGTACGCCCCGGGCATGAGCAGGATCACATCTCCCGCAGAGGCAGCCTCTACAGCATCATGGATGGCATGGGTATGAGCTCCAAGCGCAGGGGGACTGACGACAATGGTTTCGGCGCCAATCAGTGGCGAACAAATGAAAAGAGCGGCGAAGGTTTGGACCGGGGAATTCATGCTGACAATTCCTTCTGTTTAGGCGAACACGATTCGGGCACTTGACTTAGATGGAAGAGCCGGAGATGTTCCGCGATTCGGAAGAGCGTGAAGGCCGCGCGGTGATTCCGCATGACGACACCCCGAGCAAGCTCGCCCGGGGCGCATCCCGCGCCCAGCCATTATCAATGCTAGGGCATGTCGCACAATTGCTGGTGCATCATTGCGTCAGATGCGGAGCATTCCTGCTGGCGCGCTTGCTCTACTCTTCAAGCGTCGTTCGGTTTAGCTCTTGCATGAATAAGCAGCTGGAGTTTGATGTCAAATGTAAGCTCAGGCTCGATTTCTTGTCGGCCACTAGAATTCGGATTGCTGGATGCACAGTTCGGCTGCTTAGAATCGTAGTTGCGGGCCAAGGCTCAGGGCTTCCGTCGCTTCGGGCATAATGGGCTCTACTGCCTTGAACGGCGTTGACAAGGCTTTGGGAAGAGCTCGTCCTAAGGGGGCAATTCCGAGCGGCAAAAGCAACTGTTGAGCAAGCACCCCGAGTTGTGCGATGCCCGGTACAGAGCAGTTGCAGAGTGCCATTGGTGTATGCGAGTCTGTGCTGGTGAATGAAGATGCGCGCATACCGATAACTTTGCTGGCCGGTTTTCTCGGCAGTGGCAAAACGACACTCCTCAACCGGGTTTTGAGCGAGCGGCATGGGGAATCCATCGCCGTGGTCGTGAATGAGTTCGGAGATGTGGGCATCGACGGACGGCTCGTTGTGGGGGTGGAGGATGATGTGGTCGAGCTGTCGAACGGTTGCCTTTGTTGCACCGTGCGCGGGGATCTGGCCGAGACGTTGCTGCGGCTGTTGGAGCGTCGATCCAGACGCGGGCTGAAGCGAGCTCAGCCCTTCGAACGTGTCTTGATCGAGGCTTCGGGATTGGCGTCGCCCGGGCCGGTGGCCCAGACGCTCGAGATCGTCCCGGAGTTAGCGGCGACAACTCGCTTGGATGGAACGGTGACCTTGGCCCATGCGGGCTTAATTGTGGAGCAGTTGGAGCAATATCCCGAAGCTGCGGAGCAAGTCGGATATGCAGACCGGATCCTGCTCAACCACGTGGATCGCTGCTCGCAAGCCGAGTTGTCTTTGGCCGAATCGAAACTTACCGCAATCAATTCCATCGCACCAATCGAGCGCAGCTTGCGATGCGAAGTTCCCATTGGTCCGCTGCTGGCCTTGAACTCGGATCGGCCCGGGGTCTGGCGGCTCGCAGCGGGGGCACCGAGTGCCGCCCCAAGTTTTTCGGCGGGGGGGGCGGCCGCCGATTCTGTTCGCGCGGGTGATCTTGGATCCCACGCCCTCGCTCCGCACACCAGCGGGGTGAGTACCATCGCCTTGGAAACGGAAGCCTCGCTCGACATCCACACACTCAAGGTTTGGTTGCAATTCATTTCCACCCAACGCACGCACGAGTTGATGCGCCTCAAGGGTGTCGTGCGCTGCTCAGGGTTTGAAAAGCCGATCTTGGTGCAGGGTGTGTGTCAATTTCTGGAAATTGGACCGGCTGAACTCGCTATGCCGAACCGTTCGACGCTTGTCTTGATTGGCCGCGATTTGAATGTGGAGGAGTTGCGGCGCGGATGGGATCGTTGCATCGCCGCAACTGACGAATAGACAGCTATGGTTGCCATTCTCACCCTGTTGCTGATCTTGACTTTGTCTTTGATCGCAACCCGTATAGCGTCCGTGGCGCTGGTTCACACCGGGCTGTCGCGCGAAGTCGCTCGCTTTCAAGCGCGCTCGGCTTTTACCGGAGTGGGCTTTACAACGAGCGAGTCGGAGATGGTCATCAATCATCCGGTTCGGCGAAAAGTTCTGCAGGTACTCATGCTGTGGGGCAACGCGGGCTTGGTGACGGCGGTTGCGAGTACGATTGCGTCGTTGATGCAGATCGAGCGCTCGGAGACACCCTGGACCAAAATATTCTTGATGTTGGGGGGCGTGATTACGGTCTCCCTATTATCGAGCAGCAAGTGGGTGGACGAGCTGATGTTTCGCTGGATCAGTGTGGCCCTTAAGCGCTTCACGGATCTGGAAGTGAACGACTACGCCGGGATGTTGCAACTGGGAGGTGATTACACCGTTACGCAATTTCTCGTGGACGAAGAGGACTGGTTGGTGCGCAAGCCGCTCAAAGATTTGGACTTGCGCTCCGAAGGCGTCCTTGTGCTCGGCATCCTTCGTTCGACGGGGAGCTATCTCGGTGGACCGCGCGGCGATACGATTATCTATCCCGGCGATAACGTCGTGGTCTACGGGCGGCGAGGAATTGCCGAGGCCTTGGTCTCGCGTCGGCGCAGCATGCGCGGGGACGTGGAGCACCACCAAGTTGTTTCCGAGCAGAAGCGCGTGCAACGGATCGAGCTCGAGACCGATGAAGATGAACTCGACGCTCCCCTGCCCTTGAACGAAACAACGCCGAAGGATCAAGCACAAGCGGCGGATGAAGCACCGCCCGGGGAGCCTGAAATGAAGGCGGATGATTCTGCGCCGGCACGGGAGCAGCAGCCTTCGGAATCCCAACAGCCCGGCGGCTAGACGCTATTGGTCGATTGGAGCTTGTCGATGCGCCTATCGGGACGTGACTCCCTTGCCGGCGATCAGAGAACTTCAGTTCATTGCGGCAGCAAGCGCGCGCCGCTGTTCCGAGCGTTCCAGGCGGGGTCCGGCACTTAGGGCAGAACGGGTCCTGAATCCTGCGCCGCGGCGCGCAAGGTTCGGCGCAGGAGTACGGGAACCATTTCGCGGCGGTAGTCCTTGTCGCCGGGGATGTTGTCCATCGGGCGCAATTTCTTGTACGCGGCCTCGCAGCAGCGCTCAATCGCTTCGTCAAAGGCGGCTGTGCCGATCGACGCCCCGACCATTTCAGCTTGGACGCTGGGTATGCGCAGCGGGCGCGCTTGCAGCGCAACCGCCACCGCGTCGGCAAATTCAATTTTGCCGCCGGTGTCCAGGTCCAAGCGCACGGCGATCCCCAATTGCGCGAAGTCGATCGAACCGCGCGGACGCAATTTGCCGTAGGCACCCTTGTGAACCGAGCCCAACTTGGGGATGCGTACGCGGCACAGGATCTCGTCGCTGGCCGTTTGCTTGTTGAAGATGCCGTCGGATTTCCAAAGCTCGTCAATGGGCAGCGCTTTGGCTCCGCGCGGACTTTCGAAGTGCAACTGCGCGCCCAAGGTCATCAGGGCCGGTGCGCTGTCGTTGCTGGCGGCTGCGACACACTTTTTGCCGCCTTGAACGACGTGGCACAGACTGCCGTCTTTCTTGAGGCAGAAGCCGAGCGCTTCGCGCCAGAAATACGATTGGTTGTACCACTGGCAGCGGGTGTCGAGCATGACGTTGCCGCCCATGGTGCCCATGCGGCGCAATTGAGGTCCGGCGACAACACTCGCGGCCTGGGCCAGTGCGGGAGCGCGTTCCATGACCAATGGCGAGCTGGCAACTTCGTGCAAGGCCGTCATGGCACCGATTTCGAGCGCACCGTCCTCGGCCACGCGAATGCCGTGCAGTTCCTCGATGCCCGCCAGCGCGATCACGGATTTGGGCGTGAACAGCTCGTGCTTCATGTTCGGCACGAGGTCGGTGCCCCCGGCGATCAGCATGGCGTTCTCGCCGGCGTCTGTGATCAGACGCAGGGCTTCGGCCAAGCTCGTGGGCCGTTGAAGTTCAAACTTCGGCAAACGCAGCATCAGCGCACCTCCGAATGCTTGGTCGCGGCAACCGATTCCTTTGCCGCGCGCATTTCGCGCAGGACTCGACCGGGCGTGAACGGCAGATGGCGCAGGCGCAAGCCGATGGCGTCAAAGACCGCATTGGATAGGGCGGGGATGGCTGAGTGCAGTGGCCCCTCGCCGGCTTCCTTCGCGCCGTAGGGTCCTTCGGGGTCAATGCTCTCGACAATCATGGCGTGGATTTCCGGAGTGTCGACCGTCGTTGGCATGGCGTAGTCGAGTAGGGAAGGACCCTGGTGCAAGCCGAAGCGATTGACCTTGTGCTCCTCCAAGAGTGCCTCGGCGATGCCCATGTAGACGGAGCCTTCGATTTGTCCCGCCACGAGCGTGGGGTTGAGCGCGCGTCCGCAATCGTGCGCGCACCAGACCTTGTCGCAGGTGATGCGACCGGTTTCTTCGTCCACGCTGACTTCGACGACGTGGGCAGTGAAGGAGTAAGCGGGTGACGCGCCGATGGTGCCGCCGCGGTAATCGCCGCCCAACTTGGGCGTGTTGAAGGAGCCGGTTGCGCCGAGGGTGTCGTACTTGGCTTCGGCCAAATGAAAGGCTTCGCGCACACTCATTTCGTGGGAGGCGTCGGAGAGATCCACGGCCAGGCCGCCGCCCAGACGCACGCGCTCGACATCCACCTCCCAGGCCTCAGCCACGGCGCTGACGATTTTCTTGCGCAGCTTGCGACAGGCGTCGATGGTGGCGTTGCCGACCATGAAAGTGACGCGACTGGAGTAGGCGCCCAGGTCCACCGGGCACAGGTCGGTGTCGGCGGCGACGACGCGCACGTCTTCGCGTTCAAGACCCAACTCTTCGGCCACCAGTGTGGCCACGACGGTGTTGGAGCCCTGTCCAATGTCATTGCCACCGGTGTAGGCCATCACAAGACCGGAACGATCCACGCGCAACTGAATGCCGGCTTGGGGCATGTCGTTGGGATAGACCGCGTAGTTTGTGCCGGAGATGTACATGGAGCCGGCGACGCCGAGGCCCTTGCCGCGCGGCAACTTGCCGTAGCGTTCTTTCCAACCGCTGGCCTCTTCAACCTTGCGCAAGCATTCAAGGAAGCCGTTGGAAGTGATGCGTTGGCCGTTAACGGTCTCGGTGTGCTCGCCCTGGAAGTTAATGCGGCGCAGCTCGATCGGATCGATCCCGAGTTTGTGCGCCATCTCGTCCAACTGAATCTCAAACGCAAAACGAGGTTGCACCGAACCGTGTCCACGCTTGGGGCCACAGGGG
>JAJDES010000328.1 GCA_029259675.1 Planctomycetota bacterium | reverse complement strand
GCGCTCGAAGTCGACAATCTCACATGAGTTTCCGCGAACGGTACAAGACAATCAAAGAGCTGGGGAGGCTGCAGGGCCTCTCTTCCGGTGGGATTGAGCTCAGCAAGTTGGATACGGATGATCTGTACCGCGTCTTGGATGAAGAACCGGGGCTTCAAAACCTCATTCTCAAGCTGATCAATTGGCAGCGCGAAAAGGAACACGAACCGCTGCTTGAATGCCTGCCCGACGCCCTGGAAGAGGTGCGCGACCGAGTTGTGCGCAGCGCCGCAATGGGCTTCTCACTGGCTGCTTCAAACCGCTCGGGAATCTGCGAAGGCTTCGATTACGACAATTTTTGGTCATTGTCCCTCGCGCGGGGAGTTGCGGCGTTTTCCCTGAGTCGCGAATTGAAGGTCGGCAACCCCGAAGAAGTCTTCGTGTGCGCATTCTTGTTTCGCTTTGGTGCGCTGGTCCTCGCCGGGACCTATCCCGCACGCTATTCGGAAATGATCAAGGAGGGATTCCAGGGGGAAGCCAGTGCGCTGCTGCGCAGGGAGCAAGTCGAATTTGGTATTGACCACGTTCAACTGTCCCAGGCGCTCTTTGAGGATCTGAGCTTCCCGCGCGAATTCAACGACACCTTCCGCAGCTTCTGCGTGGATAGCGGACAAGAGGGCGGACTTTCTTCCCTAATCGACTCAGCGGAGCGCATGGCCCATCTGTGCGTCTTCGAATCGGACAACCGCGCCCAACGCTGGCGAGATCTGTTGGATTTGCGCACCGGACTGAACATTGAAACCGAAGAGTTTACGGCCCTCGGGGACACATTGATTCGACGTTGGTGGGAGTGGGGCGATGAATTGCGCATCCCGACTCAGCCCACCTCGATCCTGTCCTTGCTCGACAACATTGAAGAGCAGGAGCCTGAGCCGGGAAGCCTAGAGGACATTACGCATCCCCAGTTTGTACAGGGCCAACGCCTGCGGATTTTGGCCGTCGACGACGACGCCATGTCGGTCCGGATGCTCCAGCGTCAATTGGAATTGGGCGGGCACGAGGTGTACACCGCCACCAATGGCCGCGACGCACTTCAAGCCGTATTGCAACACTCGCCGCACGTTGTCGTGGCCGACTGGGTGATGCCGGAAATGGACGGTCTCGATCTTTGTCGGGCCCTGCGTCGCTATGAAGCCGGCAAGCACATTTTCTTTCTCTTGCTGACTGGCCGCGAGGAAGAAGAGCACATGATCGAAGCCTTCGACGCGGGAGTGGATGACTTTGAAACCAAGCCGACTCGCCCGCGCGTGCTGCTGGCCCGCATTCGCGCGGCGCAGCGAGTGCTCGATTTGAGGCGTCAAATCGTGCTTGACCATCGCTTGTTGCGCGAGCAGCTCGGTCGTTTGAACCTGTTGGCTCGCAAACTGCGCGATACGACAGTCACCGACAGTTTGACGGAGCTGCCCAATCGCCGCTATGCCGTGCGCCGCATGTCGGAAGAGTGGGCCAGTTGCAGTCGCCAGGGAACGGACCTGTCCCTGCTCGTCTTGGACATTGATAATTTCAAGACAGTCAATGACACGCTCGGGCACGAAATGGGCGACGAAGTGCTGAAAAGTTTCGCCGAGGTTCTGCAGTCAAGTTCCAGGCGCGGCGAAGTCGCTTGTCGTTTCGGCGGGGAGGAGTTCGTGGTGATTTGTCGCGACAGCGACTCCGCTAAGGCCATTCAATGCGCCGAACGGATCCGTAAGGCCGTCGAGGAGAGTGATCTTCTCAAGGAGCACAAGCTCAGCCTCACGACAAGCATTGGAGTCGCAACCAGGACACCGGATGTCGCTGATGTGGGTGAGTTGCTCAGGCGTGCTGATTCGGCCGTCTATTCGGCCAAGCACAGCGGCCGGAATCGCTGTGAGGTTTGGAGCGCGGATAATCAGTAAGGCCTTGGGGCGGCTGCATGGCCCACGCAAGGGCCCCGTTTGGCTCTCGGGGCTTCTCATTCCGAGAATGTGAGTTGGGCTTGGCTTGAGCCGATCGCGTTGCCGAAAGAGATCGGGCCGGTAATGAACTTGCCCGGTATTTCGACTTCCCAACCAGCTCGACCCCCATGACTGACTACGACGATCAACCCGCCTTGGACCCCGAGGTGATTGAGGGCTTGCGCGCTCTCGAGAGTGACGATGCTCCGGGCATCATGAATGAACTCGTGAACTTGTTCCTGAGTGACACTCCCCCGCGCATGGAAGCCTTGGCCGCTGCGCTTGCACAGGGTGATGCGAGAGGCATTGAAGAAGCCGCTCATTCATTGAAATCGAGTTGCGGAAACCTGGGCGCCGTGGGGCTCTCGGGCATCTTCAAAGAGATTGAAGCGCTTGGACGCGACAAGTGTTTGAACAGCGTCCCGTCTTTGGTCGAGCGCTCCAATAGAGAGTTCGAACGGGTCGAATCGGCCTTGAAGAATGAATTGAGTTAGCAACAACGGTCAGCGATGACTGCGCAAGCCTCGCTTACTCAAAGTTTCACTGTTCCCCGTCCGTACGCCCATTAGGGTCCCCGATGATCTCCAAACTGTTTGAAGAGCTGAAGAATACAGGCGAGCTGCCGTCACCCACGGGTGTCGGCATGCGCATCCTGTGTTTGACGCAATCAGATGATTGGGAAATCGATGACCTGGCATTGGTGATTCAGGCCGATCAGGCTTTGACGGGGCGTTTGATCAAACTGGCCAACTCGGCTTCATCCAACGGAACGGAGACGGTGACGAGCGTCGGCGAGGCGTCCCTTCGATTGGGTGCGAAGCAACTGTCCAACATTGCCCTGGGCTTCACATTAATTGCAGGTCATCGCGAGGGGGCGTGCAAGCAATTTGACTACGACGAATATTGGTCGGATTCACTCGCGCGGGGGGTCGCTGCAAGCGAACTAACGAAGGCGATCGGCAAGTTTGAACCTGCCCAAGCCTTCACCTGTGGGTTGCTCTCGCGCTTGGGTGAGCTGGCGTTGGCGAGTGTGCACCCCAGTGATTACAGCGACTTGCTGGACGACTTATCCCAAGGAAATGCGGATGGCGGCGGCTGCGATGAATCTGTGTTGGAAACGGAGCGCTTCAACATCAATCGCCATGAAGTAGCTGTGGCCATGCTGGAAGACTGGGGCATGCCGACGTGTTTCAGTGAATCGGTTGGGAGTTATGCGAAGAACGAGCCGGTCGAGCCGACGAGCTCGGAGGAAACCAAGGAACTCACTCGCATCTTGCAGCTGGCGGAAGTGATCGCCAAATTTTGTCGCTCGGATTCGCGTGATCAGGTTAAACGCTGGTCGGAAATGGCCGAGGTGCAGCTCCGCATGGGGCTCGATGCAGCCGAGTTTGAAGCCTTCTGCCTAAAAGTGGGCAACGAGTGGCAGGACTGGGGCGGGATGCTGACGATTCCGACTCGCAGAGCATCGCCGCTCAATCAAGTGCGACAGGTCGCGGAACGCGTGGCGCAACAGCAACGCAAGTTGCTGCCCAACGGGCCCGATCTGATCCACGACAATGACGAGAACAAGCTGCGGATCATTGCGGTTGACGATGAGCCCACTTCGCTTCTGTTGCTTGAGCGACACTTGGTGAAGGCCGGTCATGAAGTGATCACGGCTCGCGATGGGCGCGAGGCCCTCGCATTGGCGCTCGAGTACAACCCGCACATCGTTGTCAGCGATTGGATGATGCCGGATATGGACGGCCTTGAGCTTTGCCGAGCTTTGCGCCGTTTTCGCTCGGGTCAAGGCATGTACTTCCTCCTGCTGACAGCCCAGGGCGAAGACGACCGAATCGTGGAGGGATTCGAAGCCGGCATTGACGACTACATCGTCAAACCCTTCAAGCCGCGCATCCTATCCGCCCGCGTTCGCGCGGGATTGCGAGTTGTGAAGTTGCAGGAACAGGTGGAGCGCGACAAGAAAGCGCAGAATGAGCAGGTCGCTAAGCTGGCTGTGATGGCGCGCAAGCTGCGCGCGGCGGCGCTGACCGATCCCCTGACGAATTTGCCGAACCGGCGCTATGCGATGCAGCGACTGGAGGAGGATTGGGCGCTTTGGAATCGCGAGTCGAAGCCCATGTCGGTGGTCATGATGGACATCGATTTCTTCAAGCGAGTCAATGACGAGCACGGTCACGACGCCGGCGATGAGGTGCTGCGGCAAACGGCTGAAGTGATGCGCAAGGCTTGCCGCAAGGGGGACATTTGCGCGCGCATCGGAGGCGAGGAATTCTTGGTGATATGCACCAAGACTCCGATGGCCGGGGCAATCCAATGTGCAGAGCGATTGCGAGCTGCTGTGGAAGCGCACATCGTCAAGTTCGAGAGTTTCGACGGAAACGTAACCTTGAGTGTTGGGGTTTCCGAAGCCGCCGCGGGCATGTCGAGCCTGGATGAGTTGCTCAAGGCTGCGGACGAAGCCACCTACGTCGCCAAGCAAAACGGGCGCAATCAAGTGCAGGTCTGGGGCCAAGCCGGCGATTCCACCGGCGGCCTGTCCAAATCCGCCTAGAAGTCGCCACTGCAATTGGGATCCCGCGCTAGCCGCGAGAATTCGATTGAGTTCCTGTACCCGGCGTCATGGGCTGTTGTTCCGAATCCGTTCCCGGGGAACTCGGCTCGGCATTCGGTCTGACCTCTTCGGGACCAGGGCGCTCGTCAGGCGTCAGTGGAGATTGTATTGTCGCGGTCCTTGCGCTTGCCTCATGGGTATTGCCGCAAGCGAGCCATGGCAATCATTGACGCCGCACCCAATCCACCGGAAAGCCCTCCCAGCTTCCTGAAGCGCTTGGCGCTGAATCGACCCGAGCTGCGCGCTTGGGCCATGTACGACTGGGCCAATTCGGCGGTGGTGACCGTCGTCATGACGGCCGTGTTCCCGGTCTACTTTCAAAGCGTTGTCGGCGAGCACTTGCCGGAAGGCGAGGCTACCGGTCGATTGGCCATGGCCACGACAATTGCGCTTGTGATTGTCGCCGTACTCGCGCCGTTGTTGGGTGCGCTCGCCGATTCGCGCGCCATACGCAAGCGCTGCTTGGGCATCTTTGCGGGCATCGGGATACTGGCCACCATTGCCCTGTTCAGCGTGGACTCGGGCGAGGTGTTGTGGGCCTTGTCACTCTTCGTGCTGATCAACATCGGCGCCGCGGGCAGCTTTGTCTTTTACGACGCACTATTGCCCGGCATCGCGAGCGGTGACGAAATGGACCGCGTCTCCACGGCCGGCTACGCCCTGGGCTACATCGGCGGCGGATTGCTTTTGGGCCTGGGGCTGGCGTGGATTGAATCCCCGCAGTGGTTCGGGTTGCCCTCGGGCGAGGGGCTCAGCGCGGATCAAGCGACGCTTCCAGTGCGTTTGGCATTGCTCGCGGCGGGACTTTGGTGGGCGCTATTTTCGATCCCGCTATTCCTTCGCGTGCCCGAGGCCGATGCGGTTGCCATTGCGGAGGGTGAAGATCAATCGAAGCCCATTCGCAGCTCGATCATTCGCCTGAAGCAAACGTTCTCGCACTTGGGGGCCCATCGCCAGGCCTTCCTATTCATGGTCGCCTTCCTGATCTTCAACGACGGGATCATGACGATCTACAGGATGGCGCCGATCTTTGCCGCCGATCGAGGAATTAGCCAAGGTGCCATTATGGGCGCCGTGCTGTTGGCGCAATTTATCGGCATCCCCTTTGCGTTTTTGTTCGGGCAATTGGCGAGCCTGATCAGCTCCAAGCGCGCGATTGCGATCGGGTTGGTGTTCTACACCGGCATTACTTTTGTGGGCTATTCCATGCGCGAGGACTGGCATTTCCTCGCCCTCGGAGCGAGCGTCGGAATGGTGCAGGGTGGATGCCAAGCGCTGAGTCGATCGCTTTTTGCCAGCATGATCCCCAGGCATCGCTCGGGTGAGTTTTTCGCGCTCTTCGCCGTCGGCGAAAAGTTCGCGGGCATTTTGGGGCCGGGAATGTTTGCCGTGCTCACGTTTACTACGGGTTCGAGCGACCTGGCGATTCTCGGCTTGTCCGTCTTCTTCCTGATCGGACTCGCAATCCTGTCACGCGTCGATGTGGACGCCGGCCGCCAGCGGGCGCGCGAAGCGGAGATGCTCGTCGCGCAAGAGTCATAGTCGCCATTGGAGGCGGGGCCTGCTTGCGCGCTACTGAATAAAGAAGGGGCTGGACCAGGCCATGCCGTTGTCCGCTTGAATGACGCGTACATACACGTACTCGCCCCCCTGCAAATCCTCCAACTCCAAGCTGGCAATGACTTCACCTTGATCGCCGCCCTCCATGCCGGCGTAGATGGCTCCGCTGCGAATCACCTCGACGCTGGCTAGGGGTGCCGTACCGACGATGTGAATGCGCAGCTCGGCGGGTTTCCCATCGAGGCCCTCGGCTGTGAACGCCTCTCCCATGCGATGCCCGGCGAGGGATGTGCGCAGCACAATGCGCGCTCCGGAAGTGGCGTACACACGTCGCGCGCGCAGGGCTTCCAACACGGATTCGCGCGTGCACTCATCGGCCAGGATTGCGGCGATTCCCCCGGTCGGAGAAGCGAGGTGCGCCAGTCCGGGATGTCCGTCGTGGCTGTCTCCGCTGCCGACAAACCCGAATTGATAGCCTCGATCCAGGGTGTCGCGCACAAAGTTGCCCGGCAAGGATGCGCGGATCCTAGCTGGAGAATCAGCGGCTTCACTCGAGCCGTGAACGGAGACGACTTCAGTCACAGGTTCGAACCTAGGGTCGGGTGCAATGCTCCAATCTGTAGCGACGGGCCCGCCCGCTGAATGGTGGGCGAAGGTCAGGGCCTCGCTTCCGCTGAGCGCGTCCCACAGGTCGCGCGGGTGTTCATAGCGTTCGTCCATGGATGAGTAGAGTTCCCCATCGTCCGCAAAATAAATCACATGCCGATGACCGTAGATCCAGCTCGTCCATTCGTAGCCAAGTAGCGTCACGAATCGTTCGGGTTCGTGAAATTGCTTGGTCACGGCTTTGATCTGTTCCCACATGTCCGGATGCTGGTCGATGAAGCGTACGCCCCAGTGGTCGTGATCCGTTAATGCTGCAATGTCGAGCGCGGCGACATCGCGCGCGTATTGGTAGTAATCCTCGGGCAAGCCGGTGCCGTCGGAAAGTGACGAGTGTCCGTGCAAATCGGCCCAATAAATGCGGCGCGGTTGCGCGGAGACCAACATGGGGTTGCTCTCGAAGCTCAGGTCTTCAGGGGCGCCGGGCAACTGCGGTTCAAAGCGCGCGCTCAAGCGTTGGACGCTCGCCTCCGGTACCGACAACTCAATGCTGGTGTGTGAATCCGGACCAAGTTTTATGTCTGCGGGCAACCCCAGGCCTTCGGGGGGATCGACGAACACAACGGAGCCTTCCCATGGGGGTGAGGCATTGCCGCGCGAATCAACGGCGGCGATGTTCAATCGCACGTTTTCGCCGATGGCGGCCACGCTTGGGAGAGTCAGGATCAAGCGGTGAGCGGGACCCGGCAAGACATCCACCGTGGGTGGGTCGCCCGCGATAACCGAGCGCACGCCATCGCCGTCGCCGTCCACAGCGATCCAAAAAGGAGAGCCGCGCTCGGCGTAGCGATCGGCAACGGCTCCGGCGGGTCCCGCTCCATAGACGATGCGGATCTGTTCGCCGGACTTCAGTGAACGGCCAAGAACATTGATGGCGAGTAGGGAACCGGCGACTTGGTAGCTCTCGAATTCGACTCCGCCGGCTTCGGTGCTGACCTGCACGTAACCGCGGGCCTCCGGTGCGCGAGCCTGGGGTTCGCTCCAGCCCCAGAAGGGGGGCACTTCGAAGTAAACGGCGCCGCCTTGGGAAACGCCCAGGGGACCGGCTTCATAAATCAGGGTCCACGTGCCGGGGGATGAAATGCGCACTTCGCGTTGGCTGTCCTCGCTGAGCCAAACGCGACCACCGCCGTCCGAAGCGTGGCGCGGGGCGTCAAGGTCCGCGCGCAGGTTTTCGTAGGTGGCCAAAACGGCGGTCGGGGGGAAGGGCTCGCCGCGCGGACCGAGGGCGGGAGCGGGGTCTGAACCGGTCCCAGGTTCCAACTGCGAGTCCGAGCCGCAGCCGGAAAGAAGCGCAGTCACGAGGGCCCCGGCGGCAAAGCAGGGCCCGGTATTCGGCTTAGCCAAGAAATTCCACAT
>JAJDES010000327.1 GCA_029259675.1 Planctomycetota bacterium | reverse complement strand
TGCGGCCGGCCGTCGCGGACGACGACCCCAGCATGGCCCTTTCGCCGGATGTCGCGACGCTACCGGAATTGCTGAAAGACGCCGGCTGGACGACGGCCTCCTTCAGCGACCGCGGCGGCCTGCCGCCCAAGGCGGGCTTCGATCGGGGCTTCGACAAGCTCGAAGCACAGTGGCAAGAACTCGACGGCAAGGTGCGCGAAGTCCATGAATGGTTGAAAACAACAGAGCGCGACAAGCCGCTATTTCTCTTCTTTCACACCTACGAGATCCACTCGCCCTACCTTCCCCCCAAGGGCTTCCACGGTCGTTACACCGAGCCCGACTATGCGGGGCCCTTCGCCGAACGTTATCGCGAGCTGGCGCCCCTGCCCTTTGGTGTGGCCTTCAAGCGCAAGGCCTTCTTCCTCAAGGAGTGGGAAGGTATCGAAACGGAAGATGTGCGCTACGCCTCGGACCTATATGACGAGGGCGTCGCCTACACCGACCGTCAATTCGGGCGCCTGTGGAAGGCTTGGGGAGAAACTCGCGACGCCGACAACACCATTTTGGTTGTGCTGTCCGATCACGGTGAAGAGTTTTTCGAACACGAGGCCCTGGGCCACAAGCGCAGCATCTACAGCGAATTGATGCATGTGCCCTTCATCTTTTACGGTCCAGGCATCGAACGCGGAGTGGTTCATTCACCGGTCAGCACCACCAGTTTGCTGCCGACGTTGTTGGACATTCTGGGCTTGCCCCCCACACCCCACGGACAAGCTCCATCGCTGCTGCCGCTGCTGCGCGCTCCCGGAGCGAAAGCACCGAGCGCGCCGATCTACAGTCAGATGATCAATCGCCCCAAGGAACAATTTGAATCGGTTCTCGACGGGAATTGGCGCCTCATTCGAACCGTCACGCCCATGGGGGAAAAATTGGAGCTGTTCGACCACAGCACGGATCCGAGTGAGCACGTGGACCTTTCGCTCGACGAGCCCGCCCAGGTAGCCCGCTTGAACGAATTGCTCAGGCGAAGGCGCGAAGAGAGCGAGAGCTATCGCGCGACCCTCACCCCCGGCAACGCGGAGAGCCTGAGCGCCGAGGAAATCAGCGAACTTGAGGGCCTCGGCTATCTGGGTGACGATTGAGCGCTGCCGGACTGATCATGTGAGCTGGACCAGCCTGGCGCAGTGCGAGATTTGAATGCGCACAGGCTCGCAACGCGCGCGCGCTAAAGGCAACATGGCCGGAGTCCGAGTTCGCGCGAGCCCGCCTGCATTCGGAACTTCCCTGAAGCTCATCCCCACCCCCGGAGCTCGACCCGCAAGGCCCATGAGAGCAGTCCTTTGCACGGCCCGCACGGCGCTGCAGCCCACCAACCGCACGGCACGGGTCGCCGCCGCATTCCAGTCGAGGCACGCCCAATGAAGCTGCGCGACTTGCGCTTGATCTTCTGGATTGCCGCTCTGCTCGGTCTGCTTGAACTGGGCCTTGAGTGGCGCGCTTATCAGAAGGGCTGGCCGACTCAGATCTTCGGCAAACTCGAGGAGTGGGCACCTGCGGGTGAACCCGAATTCGGTCCCACGTCCGACTTCCCCTTTCGATCGCGCATCGCGCCCATGCCCAAAGCTCCGGGCACCACGCGACTGTGGGTTGCCTCCTCTTCCTATGCGGAGGATGTTCAATTGGCCCCGGATGCGATCTTTCCCGGCCTGATCGAAACCGAGCTGAATGCCCAGGGGATCGCCGTGGACATGCTCAATGCCAGTCGCGGCGGGATGGATACGCGCGCCAACCTTGTGGACATTGAGGAGCTTGCCCCCGACTGGAAACCCGACATTGCCATTCTTTATCAAGCATCCAACGACATCGATGTCTTGGTGCTGCAATTGCTGGCGGGAGAATCCGCGGCGGATGAGGGTGTTGTCGCCCGCGAAGATCAAGCCCGGTCCTTTATCAATCCACTGACGTTCATCACGCAGTGGACCGAGGGCACTTCGGCCTATGCTCACCTCAAATCACAGATCACGACAAGGTTGACCCAAAGCCGCGTTCTGGAGCATGGGTTGGGCGCAGAGGGCGAATTGCGCATGGACGAATTGGTGCAGAGTTTCATCGACAGTTGCGCAGCCCGAAAAATCAGGCCGCTGCTGTGCACTTTCGGCACCAGCCACGATCGCAGCAACCTGCGCGATCTGCCCGCCGACTGGGGCGACAACCTCTTCCGCTACAACATTCACCTATCGATCGAAGGCTGGATCGATTCCGTTCAGGTCTACAACCGGGTCATTGAAAAAGTCGCGGCGCGCAACGGTGTCCCGCTGGCAGATGTGGCCGCAGCCCTGCGCGGGCACCCGGAATACTTTCGTGACTTCACGCACCTGTCGGCTGAGGGGCACCGGGTCGCCGCCGACGCCATCTTGCCGGTCTTGACTGGGATGCTGAAGGCGGGAACACCCAAGCCCCAGGTCCAATCGGAATCCGACTGAGATGAGCTTCAACTCACCGCAATTCCTGGCCTTCCTGCCGGTCGTGCTGGTGCTTTACGCACTGATGTTCAAGCGCGACCACTTGCGCACGATCCTGCTCCTGTGCGCGAGCTACTCCTTCTACATGGCGTGGAATTGGAAGTACGCGGGCTTGATCGCGTTCTCCACGGTGATCGATTACTTCCTGGGCCTGCGCATGGCGCGCGAGGAAAATCACGCCAGTCGCCGCCTATTGCTGATCATCAGTCTGGTGATGAACCTGGGGCTTTTGGCCCTCTTCAAGTACTACAACTTTTTTGTAGATACCCTGCAGGACAGCCTGACGTTCTTCGGCGCCCAAGTGCACCTGCCCCACCATGAGCTGCTCCTGCCGGTCGGCATCTCCTTCTACACCTTTCAAACGCTCAGCTACACGATCGACATCTATCGCCGGCAGCTGGGCCCGGAGCGCAACTTCTTCAAGTTCGCGCTCTTCGTCGCCTTCTTTCCGCAGCTGGTTGCCGGACCGATCGTGCGCGCCGCCGACTTCCTGCCGCAATTGCAAGGCAAGCCGGATGCCAGTGAGAGCCGCCTCCTGGCCGGCATGCAGCGCGTCTTTCGAGGCCTGTTCAAGAAAGTCGTCATTGCCGATCTGCTGGCCGGCCTCGCCGTTGACGCGGTCTTTGAGAACCCAGCCGCCTTTTCCTCCTGGGACCTGCTCTTTGCTCTCTACGGATACACCTTCCAGATTTACAACGACTTCTCCGGCTACTCAGACATCGCCATAGGTGTGGCCGCGATGTTGGGCTTCCACATCCCCGAGAACTTCAATCGCCCCTACCTCTCGCGTTCGGTACGCGAATTCTGGACCCGTTGGCACATTTCGCTCTCCTCTTGGCTGCGCGACTATCTGTACATTTCCCTCGGCGGCAATCGCTCGGGCAAAGCGCGCGTGAAGTTCAACTTGATGTTGACGATGTTGCTGGGCGGATTGTGGCACGGAGCGGCCCTGAACTTCGTTGCCTGGGGCGCCTACCACGGAGCGCTGCTCTTCTTCGGTCGCCAGAAAGAGCGCGCCGGCTCAGCGGCCTCCGCCCTGCGCGTTTTCGTCGAACGCTTTGTCTGCTTCCACTTAGTCGTTGTCGGCTGGTTGCTGTTCCGAGTCTCCGGCATGGAGAACCTGACCCAATACCTGAACGGGTTGGGGCAATGGACCGGCGGCAGCGAGCTTTCCAAGCTCTTCTACTGCGTCCTAGCCCTGGGCCTTGCAACGCACTTCCTACCGGCCAAGTGGGGCGATGGATTCGGCAAGCGCATTGAGCGATCGCCGATCCCGCTTCAAGCCGCCTTTTACGCCGGCGTGATTCTCTTCCTCTGCGGAATCTCCATGCAGGCCCCGGCCTTCATTTACTTTCAGTTCTGATCCGTATCAAGAGCACGCGCGCAGACAGTTGCGCTGCGGGCGAGTGATCCTACTTGGAGCGAGCTAATGCAAGCTCGGATGCCGCCTCCCGCAAAGGCTCCAAGAGCAATCTCCCGGCCTCTTCAATGACGGCGTACAACTCCATCGAGCAACTCAGGTTTTGTTCCAAGTCTTGGGCTTGATTCGCTTTCTCAACGGCGTGCACAATTTTGGCCTGGGCGATGAGCGAGAAAAAGCGCACCGGCCGAATTCGATCCATGAGCCCCCGCTCCGCTAGATCCAATTGTTCCAGCGGAGCCTCGTCTCGAAGAACTTTTTGGGCCAAGGCCTTGCATTTGCGAGCCAGCGAAGCGCACTCCTGGAGGCGAGCGGTCGAGTGATGGACATGCTCAGCCATCGACCTGCGCCGGGCCTCGACATCCGTGTTAGCCGCGCATTCGCGCAGCATGCCGCGCACATCGAAGCTCGCAAACTCAGCCTCGCCCAAGACACTTGCGAGGGAGGCATGTCGCATGCCCTTGATAAATGCGCCTCCCTCGGTGCAATTGACGGCTTCGCATTCGGGCCCAAGCGACCGCGCTTGGAATGAAAACCATTGCAAGTAGGAATAGAAGCTGATGGATGTGGACACGCTTCCCCCACCCCAGGCCGGAACTTCGATCAATCCCTCTTGTTCGCCGGCAACAACAATCGGATCGGCCAGTCCATCCAAGACATCCAAGTGCTCGCCTTCGCGACGGTGGAGTAAATGGAAAGACTTCCCATCCGAATCGGTTTCGATCCGCGCATGCTGATCAATGCAACCACTTGTGTAGTAATCGCCCTCGGTCAAGGCCAAATCTTGTCCCACGAGCAAGATCGGCGAGCAACCCATAGCGCGCGCCAGGGCAAACTCCGCGCAAGCAACGGATCCTCCGAAGGCCAAACCGCCGCTTTCACCAAGCGGGTCGAATAGCCAATCGGAATGGCTTGCGGATGCAAATGTGAATGTCAGTGGCGTCTCAAATTCAAAGAGTTTGGGGGAGACGGTCGCGGCCAACACCTTGGCCCCAACGTTTGATAGATCCCCGGCATGATAGTGACGACTGATGTCCTTGGGGTCGCAGTCAAAGACCATGTCCGCGGATACGCCGGCTGCGTTCAACGCACCGAGGGCATGGCTGCAGGTCATGATCAAGGCGCGCCCCGCCAACTCGCTTAGTTGATCGATGTTTTTGTCCAACGACGGGCCGGGCGAGACAATTACGCACGGGCGCCCTTTGAAGGCACCGTGAAGGTTTTGAATCGAGGGCAAGCTCGCAACGTGCACCATGTTTCGAATGCCCTGGGTAACCATCCGCAAACCGTGATCTTCCAGTGAGCTGCTTGAAATACGATGCAATTCGAGACAGGCACTCAAGGCTTCGGAAAGTTCCTGGGCGTTTTCCAGTGCGGGCTCCGTTCCAGCGGGCCGATGCAACACGGCTCGGGTCGGAGTTGAACCGGTGAAGGTCATAACGACCTCCAAGAGCTCTTCCAAATTGCGCGCGCGCAAAACCTTGCCTGCGCTCGCGGGTGTGTCCAGTTCCTCGGGCACGTACTCGATCACGCGCTCCTGCCCCACTGCTTCCAAAGCACCCAGCAGGTCCTTGGACCCGGTCCCCAGCAAGACGAGCAAATCGGACCTAGGGTCCCAATCGGCGGGCAACAGATTGGCGGGAATGGTGCTTGTTGAATTCACGTTTCTTCCTGGTGCTGGGGGTATCGCTAAGCTCCTATCGGAAGAACCAGCAAAAAGTCCAAGCCCCGGCGCCGCAATTTATTTGGTCGAATCCAGCCCTGCGCTTCAATGCGATTTGGAAGCGACCGTGAACGGGTCGCATCGCTCTGGGATTGGCCTTCAGCTACCGAAGTGAGTGCGCAAATGCGAATCACGGCCCGGCAGCCCCTCGTCACCTGCGCCTGACGTCCCATACGCCCGGGATTCTCCCCCGAATTCCACGACGGGAATTCCGGCCACATACCCATGCATGAGATTGCTGTCGGCCGGTCTTGCCGTGACGTTCAGTTCTTCAGCTTCACGCGGGCGACATAAACGGCTGCGGGCTTGGCCCCCATGACGAAATCCGGTGCGGATTGGAACTCGTGCTGTGAGTAGTAGCTGATCAGTAGGGAGTCGTTCGAATCGGAAATCATCCCGCAGTAAGAGGTATCCCCTCCGCTGGGAAGGTCCAACTGCGGAATGAGCTGCCCCTGTTTCCATTCGAAGATCCTGGTGCGGTACCCGCCGCCCGGCAAGCGCGCGCGACCGCCGACAAAGAGGCGCGTACCCACAGCGCACAGGGCCGGAGCGTGGCACCACGAGTCCAGCTCGACACGCCGCCAAACCTTGCGCTGTGCGTCGGATTCGAATGCATACGTTGAATCGCCCGTTCCTCGAATGAGTGCGAACAAGCTGCCGTCCGGTCGCTCCATCAAGTCGCCTTCGTTGCCCGCACCCGGCTCAAGCAAATCCCGTTGGTGCTGCCAATGGCAACCATCTTTCGAATGCACCAGGTGCACTTCCAGGGGTCCCGGTGACTCGGCATCGAGTCCGTAGGCCAAGCCCCAAAATCCACTGGGGCCTCGGCGCGGGCTCCAAATCCACCAACCCGCTGTGTACGCCTTGGCCGGCAAGCTCCAGTTCACCCCATCGGCCGTGGAGGCCTGGTGCGTCACGTGCAAGCGCGGAATCGATCGATCGCGCAAACCGTCCTGCGTTAAGGATTGCTGCGTCGCTCCAAAGAAAATCCAAAGCCGATCCGCCGTGGCCACCAGCTTGGGATCGCGATCATCCATGCCCGAACTCATGTTCCCGGCCAGTTGCCAATTTTCCAAATCGTCGCTTACCAGCAAGCGGATAACGCCCGGCGTGATGGGGTCGTGGCCCTCTGCGCTGCGAAACGCCAGCCAAGTACGTCCCCTCCAATGCGCCAATGACGTGACGGCGTTATGGCGCCCATCGTGAAATGCGCGCTTGACCCATTCGAGTTCAAGCCCGGACTGGCGAACGGATTGCACTGACAACCTCAGCCCGCCACGCGGGCCTGCAACGAACTCATTTCGATGCTACTCAGCATGTGTTCGACGCGACGACCGAAGGAATGGCGTTCGCAAACGGCGCGATAGCCCCGCTCAGCGATGCTGCGAACCTGATCGGGATGCGCCAAGTAGTGGTCTATCTTCTCAGTCAATTGGTCCAAATTGCGATAGCAATCGAGCTCGACACCTATTTCGAATTCGCGCTCCAAGTCGGGGCTCCACTCGGCCAACACAAAGCCCCCGCAGGCCATGATGTCAAACACGCGCATGGGAGCGATGTCCGCTTGGTACAAACGCCCGATATCCAAATTGATGGTGGCCGCGCAGTAAATGCGACTCAACTCATCGCGGTGTCCGGCCGGTCCGCGATACGCAACGCCATGGGTTTCAATCAACTTCCAACCGGCATCGCCCCATACTTGCGCGTCAAAACGCCCCAAATTGGCCATGTAGGTGAGGCGCTTTTCGGAACCTGCAATCTCGCCCAACAGTTGCACGGGGTCGCCGGCCGCAGGGTTTTGCAAGGACCAGGATCGGAAGCCCGGGCAACGCGCTTCCAACAGTTCCGGGACAAGCCAGCTTGAAAACTCCGCGCGTTGACCGGCGAGGATTTGTTCGAAACTCTCGTGAGCGCGTTGCAACAACACACTTTGCTCTTGTTCATTCCCGCAGCTCTGTTCCCAAGCGGCGTGCCCCTTGATGAATAGGCCGCGAAAGGGATCCAAGTTGGCCAAGAGGCTGCTACCTACGAAGGCGAGTTTTGATTGATATTGCTCACGCTCTTGCCCGGAAAGCTCAAGCGGTTTGCGCAATTGGGTGTCCGCAGCCAACGGGGTGTGCTCGACATGCACAAAACCCGCTTTGCGGTAGGCTTTCACTTGCGACTTGCGATACGTGAAAATATGCGTGCGATCGCAGGGGCTCGACAACGGCTGCAACTCCGATGTACTCGGATCAATCTCCCAACACAAAAGATCCACGTTCAAGCCTTCACAGAACTCCGCCAGTCCCCCGACGTAGTTGATCGTCGCGACCAACTTCGGGTCGAAACGCTCGACGATCAAAGTCAACTCTTCGGATGCAAGGCGCTCAACGTCGAAGCTGTAAACGCTGAAGCCCCTCGACTTCAATTGAGCGGTCAAGGAATCGACGTAGAGGCCTCCGCTGCACACCAGTGCGCGTTTGGACTTTAGCTTCTCACCCAACAGTTGCCTTTCGCAGGCGTACACTTGAGTCAATAGCGGATGATCGACAATCGAGTTCTGCAGCCATTTGCCCGCTTCCTTGAACAAATCGCAGCCGAGGCTGAGGCGCAACTGGCCGCTCGCAATTTCCGCACTCCAATCCGAGCGCATTAAAAAGAGCCGCATCAGCCAAGGGTCGCGATCCCAGGCGGTGAAATTGCATGCCGGATACCTTCGTAACATGACTTCAACCAGCTCTCCGCATCCCAGACCGAACACGAGAAAGTTTGGGTTCGCGCATGCTTCGGGCTGCTGCATGCCGGTTCCCGTCAACACCGCGTCAATCTCGCCCTCTCCGAGGCTGAGACAATGGGAGCTTGAGTGCAGGCGATAGTGGGCTCCGCCCAGGTCATCGAAGGTGACGTGATCCGCTTCCACCGGCCAGTGCAAGCGCTCCGCCAAAATCGGCTGCGCCGCGGCCAAGGCTTCTAGATTCAGAGCTAAATTGGAATCCGAGTAGGGTTTGGGAAGCGTTGAGTTGTTCATATCGCTGCGACCGGAACATGGGCCGGGCTTGCTCTCGACTAGGAGGTGGTGCTTTACTCATCGGCTCGTTCCCAATAGCCCGTGAGCCCCCAGGCACGCTTCCGGGCCGGTCCGCGTCGAGCTCTGCTCCTGCATTCCTTTCGCGGCTTCCCCCTGACTCCAAGACCCTCCCCAAGGGCCCCAAGAGCCCCTTTTCGCATGTCGAATCCCAAAGTTGGCATCCTGACCATTTCCGATCGAGCGAGCCGCGGTCAGTACGAAGACCTGTCCGGGCCGGCCATCGAGGAGGCCCTGCGCGATTACCTTGCCACTCCTTGCGACTTCGAGCGCGTGATCGTCGCCGATGAAGAAGACTTGATCGGTGCCGCGATTTTGAAGTTCGCTACGGGCGGCTGCGCCCTGATCTGCACCACGGGCGGCACGGGTCCGGCCCTGCGCGACGTCACGCCCGAAGTCATTGACAGGGTTTGCGAGAAAATGCTGCCGGGCTTCGGCGAACGCATGCGCGCCGCGTCCTTGGAAGCCGGGGTCCCGACCGCGATCCTCTCGCGTCAAACAGCGGGCATCTGCAAACAAAGCTTGGTCATCACCCTGCCGGGAAAACCCGGCTCCATTCGAGTTTGCCTGGACGCCGTCTTCCCGGCTGTCCCCTATTGCATCGACTTAATCGGCGGCCCCTTTCTCGAGGGCAACCCGAGCGTCGTGAAGGTCTTCAGGCCCAAGCCGAAGTGAGCCGCGCCCTAGGGCTCTATGCGCTGTGTAGGCGTTAGCGCTAGTTTCAAGTTCTGCAGAGGATCGTGATCGTTGTAGATCTTGCGTTCAATCGCTTCGATTGCGCCCAAGTTGTTTCGAATCCAATAGGCCGCGCGCCCCGCCTCCACCGCCGCGCGCGTCGCACCGACTTCGGGCTTCCAGTCTGCATGGCGTTGCAACTCCGCCAAGTTCTCGGCCAAGGGCTTCAGCCCGCGCTTGTGAGCCGGCCGGTCCGAATCCATATTCGTTCGAGCCAAAATCGGATCGGTCAAACCCAGCGAATTGATCGAACGTTGGTCGAAACGCTTGTATAGATTGCGACACCACTTGGCTGCGATCACGCTTTCGTACTCCCCCTCCGGGTGTTCCTCCAACCAAAGTCGATAGCGCCCCTTTTGCTCGATTGCTGTTCGCCCCGACCCCCAACGCGGCAATTCGATGCGTTCGCGGTGGTAGGCCGCATCATTGATCTTGCCGATGATTTGATTGCCCTGATCCCCACGGAGCGGGTGTTGTTGCAATTGAACCGGATAGCAACTGACGATCAACGCGAACAAGGCAAGGCCGAAGCCGATGCTTGCGGGGGACCGAGCTGCTGGCGAAACATGGGCCAGCACGCGCTCGGCAAGCCCTCCCAAGGCCAGCACAGTCAAGCAAATGGAAAACGCCAAGTAGCGGTAGTGCCGCGGATCGCCGCCAATGCGCACGGCGTAAACCGCAACCGGTAGGGCAAAGATCAGCATCAGGGCGCGCGCGTCCAGCTCGAGCTGATCGCGCTGTCCGCGCAAAATCAGCGCCACCGATGCGAGCACTCCCAAACTGAGCAAAAGCGGCAGGAAATAGGGACTCACTGCATCGTTCAAGTACACAAGCCCCTGAGACCAATCGGTGCTGTCCTTCAGATAAAATGTGTTCGGCAGAAAGTCGGCATAGTAGATAACTCGAAACGAGATCCAAGCCAGGATCGGCAGCGCACTCCAAAGCATGAACCCAAGTGGAAACTTGCGCTCGCGCAACCACAGAAAGCAAATCGCCGTCGCCAGCGGTAGGGCAAACTCGTGACGCACCAAGGGCGCCAATCCCAGCAGGGCTTGCAGGCCGCGCGAACTTGGGTTCAGGGCGAATAGGGCAAAAACGGCGGCGCTCACCTGCACGAGTGGCGTTTCCAGTCCGGAGCTGAAGTAGCACAGCACCGCGTAGCAACCCATGAGGTAAATCAGCGGCACGTTCAGGATTTGCGAGCCGCGCGGCGCAAGCTTGCGATTGACTCGCACGGCCATGAGAGCCGTAAGCACGAGGCATACGAGGCCCAGAATTCGCGTGATCCCCCACCAGTCGAGCCCGCTGCTGCGAGCCAGCAACAGCAGCATCATCCAAAGCGGGCTACTGTAGCCTTCGACGTATTCGCCGCGGTTGTAAACCAGCCCGTGGCCCAGGTGCAGCGCATTGTCGCCGTAGCGAAAGTAAACGAAGGCGTCGTCGAGTAGCCAGGCATAGCTGCCGGCCAAGTAGACCCCCATGGCGATCAGCAGCCATTCAAAACCCGTGGGCCAGGATCGCAGGCGTTCGTCAGTGAACTTACCACTTGCGATAGCTCCCGCTGAATCGTCATCCGCGCCGGGTGCACTCATTGCAAAGTCGCTCGCCCGCTTGCCGGAATCATTGCGGACGGGCTCATTGCTGCCGCGCAGGTCGGCGGGGCTATCGGGCTCGCTCGCGCCCGGGCGATTTGTGCTCTGTGGCTCGTCCACTCCCAAACTATCGCGCTTCGTCGCCCAGTTGCAACCACGGCACCACGTAGGGTCGCGCCCCGGCAGTCGTCGGCAGCTCTCCAAAATGCAAATTGGGCCCGTAGATGGGCTCGAGTACCGAGCGCTTGAGGACTTCCGAGGGTCCGCCGCTGGCGACCATGCGGCCATCGCGAATCAACATCAGCCGGTCCGCAAATTGACTGGCCAAGTTCAAGTCGTGGGTGACCACTATGACTCCGCGCCCCTCGCATGCGAGCCGCTTGAGCCAGGCGAAGACATGCAATTTGTGTTCGAGGTCCAGGGAGTTCGTCGGCTCGTCCACGAGCAAATACTCGGACTGTTGGGCCAGGGCCCTGGCGACCAAAACGCGCTGGCGCTGTCCGCCCGACAATTGCTCCATCGATCGCTCGGCCACATCGAGCAAGTCCGCCTCGTCCATGGCCATGGCAACGGCCTCTTTATCGAGCGGCCCCGGCCGGCGCCACACACCCAAGTAGGCGTAGCGGCCTGAGGAAACAAAAGTTTCCACAAGGAGCGAGGGGATCGAAGCCAAGCTCTGGGGCACGACGGCCATGCGCCGCGCGCGCTCCTTCGGCGCCATGCTGTGGGCGGCGCCGCCATCCAAGAGAACCTCGCCCCGGTCCGGAGCGAGCAAGCCGGCGCACAGCGAAAGCAAGGTGGACTTGCCCGATCCGTTGGGACCGATCACGCACAGGAATTCGCCCTGGGTCAGCTCCAAGTCCAAACCAGCGACGGCATCGGTCACGCTCCCGGGTCGGTCCACGCCTCCGGGGTCGCCGTAGGAGTAGTGCACGCCTTTGACTTTGAGTGCGCTTGCCATTTTAGAAGCTCACCATGTCGCCATGGCGCCCTTGTTGCGCACCAGGAGATAAAGGAAGAACGGTCCACCGATCAGGGACATGACGACGCCCGGTTGTAGGAACGCGTCGCCCAACAACCAGCGCTGTAGAAAGTCGGCGCCGACTAAGAAAACCGGCCCACCCAACAGGCACAACGGCAACAGGCTGCGGTGGGATCTGCCGCCCAACAAGCGCAGGAGATGCGGAGCGACGATGCCCACAAAAGCAATTTGGCCCGCTACCGAGACCGCCACGGCAGCCGCAAGGGTTGCTGCGCAAAGCGCCAAGAGCTTCACGCGGCCGGTGTGCACCCCCAGTGCCTTGGCGTCATCTTCGCCCGCAGCGAAAAGGTCGAGTTCCAAAGCCACGAACGGGATCGTCGCCGCCGCGACGAGGAGGCCGATCCCAAGCAACACAACTTGCTGAGCTGAGCGGTCTTCGAGCGTTCCAAATGACCAAGCCACGATCGCGCGCGAGAGTTCGTAATCCCGCAGAGCAAAGGACTGAATCGCCGCCAACAATCCGGCAGCCACCGCATTCACGGCGATACCGACCAAGAGCAGGGTCGGCACCGAAATGCGGCCGCCCGCCGTTGCCAAACGCGTGACCACGCTCGTCGCTATCAAACCACCCAGAAAGGCGCAGCCGGTGACAACGACCGGCGCATAGGCTGCGACATTTCGAAGGGGCGAAAAGGGTCCGTAGCCCCCCATGGACATCATCGCCGTCGATGCGCCCAAGGCGGCACCGGCGGACACGCCGATGATCGAGGGCGAAGCCAGGCTGTTGCGGAAAACGCCCTGCAACAAGCCCCCCGAAAGGGCCAAGCAGGCGCCCACTCCAACGGCGATCAGCGCTCGCAAGGCACGCAGCTCAATGAAAGTTTGCTGTGCACCGGGCAGTGGATCGCCAAGTCCGCACATGGCCAAAATGCCCCGCCACACATCACTCCACTGAAAATTCCCGCTGGAGCCCACGCGCAGACTGAGCACCAGAAGCACGCAAAGTAGAAGGAAGAGTATGACCGCCACGCGGCGCGGCCTGCGCCCACGTTTCAAAGCGGACTTGCTTAAGTTCGCGACATCTGACGGAGAATCGGTGGACACATGCTGCACGCGCGCGGCGCGCTTCGCTGTCATCCGCGCCGACGAATCAGCTCGAACAGTCGCCGGCGCGTCCGCTTGCTTCGAATCATGTCCACTCGACCGCTCAGGCATCGTCATGATCCTTGGATTGAGCTCCATCCTTGGATGGAACTTGATCCACAGATTCAACTCGATCCAGCTGGCCGGCCAAATATTCAGCAGCATCGAGGATGTAGTGGGAAGTTGTGCTGAATAGTGCAGCCGGCACGCTGATGATGCGGTCGTTCTGAACGGCACTCAGACTGGACAGCACTTTTTGGGCCATGAGAAATGAGAGTGAGCCGCTCGCTTCGCCATCGATTCCTCCACTGACCAGAATCCAATCGGGATCCAGTGAAAGGAGCAATTCGAAGTCCATACGGCTGTGCCCATCCAATCCGGCTTCACTGGCCGCATTCACCGCTCCGCACAAACCGATCAGCAAGTCCGCCGTTGTGTTCTTGCCGGCCGACCATCCGCCCGTGCCCCCGTTGGAGTAGGTCAAAATGCGTTCGGAACTGCGGTCCGTGCTCGCCAAGCGCGAAAGCCTAGTTTCGAAGCCGGCGATGAGCTCCTCAGCATTCGACTCCGCGCCCAGCGCTTGCCCCAGGGTGCGCAGAGCCAAGCGAATATCCTGCGTGTTTTTGAGCTCCGGCAAGACCAACACCGGCACGCCGGCTTGGGCCAGGGCCCGCGAAGCATTGGCACTTTGCCAAACGTGCGTGAGCACCAAATCCGGCGCAAAACCCAGAACAACTTCCGTGCTGTAGGAGCCGAAGAGTTTGCCGTCGCGCAGCTCGGAACCCGCATCCAACGCATTGGCCCAGTTCAACGCCTGCTCGGGAATCGCGACGACTCGCTCTTCACCGATCAAGTCCAAGACGAAGTCAACGGCGCTTGAGCTGGCCGGCAGGATGCGCCGCGGAGGAGCGCGCAATTCAAGTTCACCCGCGAAGCCCTCAATGTTGCGCGGCCAGCCGTCGGGAATGTCTTCGGCGGGAATGGCCGGCGGCCCGGCCAAGGGCGCTTCCCCGCCGCAAGCCGATAGGCCTGCGGCGGTCATCAAGCAAGCGCTCGCCAAGACTTTGCAGCAAAGTTGCTTGGCGAGCTTTCGTACCGATTCAACTCCCACGCTTAGCCCTGCAGGAAAACTTGATCGGACGAGAATTGGCCCGACAAGTCGCGAATAGACATGGTCAAGCTTGTGACCGAACCCAGGGCAGGAATGGACTGCTTGGAACGCAAGTGAATCTCCGTCGGGTCCGCCACCAGAATGTTGAAGGCGAATATCAGCGAAGCGAGGGAAACCTGGACGAAAGAAAAGGACGTCACCAATGTGGACGGGTCCAAATCCGCAATGCCGTCGGCGTCGCGGAAGATGATATTGAGGAAGCCGTTTGCGTCGAGGTACAGGTCCAACTCCGGCTGATCGGAGGTCACATTGCCGGTGTGGTTCAAAACCGCCACGGCATCGATATCGGCGCTCGAGACGGAACCTCCGTGGTCGTAAATCGGGCTGCCGAGGCTATCGAGGGCTCCCTCAAACACATCGACCACCCGGACGAAATGGATTGCCGCGGTGTTCACGGTTCCCGAAAGGACCAATGGATCGGTGTCCAGTTCGGACAAGTCAAACGCTTCGCCGCCACTGCGAACCGGATCGAAGGGATCGATGCTATTGCCGACCACATTGCTCAAGGTTGGCATGCTGCCGGTCATTCCGCTCCAGGTGCCAATGGGCGAATTGCCGAAGGGCGACAGCGGCCCGGCCGGACCCGCGTAGTGGTTGGGAAAGCGAGCAAAGCTCACTCCGTCGCTGGAAACTTCAACAAAGGCCATTTGCCCGAACACGCCGGGCCCCGAAACAAAGCAATTTTCAAACACGCTGAAGTCCGCGCCGGGGCCATTGGTGATGGTCACGTCGAAGCCCAGTGTCAAGCTGCCCCCGTCACCCAGGCTGGCAACATGAAAAGAGCCGCTAAAGAAACCACCACCCTGCGGCCCCCCGAGTGCGTTGGCTGAAACGAAAACGCCGCTTCCAGTTCCTGGACTGTAATCCAAGACGCTCGTGGCGAATCGATCTTGGGCCAGGGCCGGAGCGCCGAAAAGCAGGAGGGCAAGCGAATGAAAGAGAAAAGGGCGCGGTTGAAGGCGCGCAAAGCTGTTGCAGAACATGGGCTGTCCGAAGTTTGGCTGCGGAGGCTTCTCTCGAGCCGGCCGCAGGGCCCGGGGCTTGGGTCCCCGAGGGTTTGCCATTGGGTAACGACCGCCCTGCACAGGAATCCAGCCGGGGCCACTTGCGCAGCCCCATGGAAACTTCCATTGAAAGTTCCCTGCCACGGATCCCTATCCACGGAGATCGAGTGAGTTCGCCCCCCGCGTCAGGTGTTCTGGCTCGTGGATCAACCTTGGGGCACCGCCTTCCCACCGGCATTCCGGCAGTGGCTCTATCTGGCACCCTTCGTCCTCACTTACAGCGGCGGGACCGCGGTGGAATTGCACCACCTTCCCCGGCCGCGGGGAACCGCATTCAACACCCCTGCCCCCGAGTCTGTCAAACATTCGGCCCCGACAGAATTCGACCGGGGCTCGGAAAGTCCCGGTCGAGCATGCTCAAGGCCCTTCTGGGCCTGGACCCTAGCCGCAGTCATCGCCTCGTCATGAAGCCGCAACCGAGTTGCCGCGTCCCGACTGGCAAAGCCCCATGCCGTTTGGATGGTCAGACAGGCTTCAGCGGGCCCCCGATTTCTTCCACAGTGAACTCAACAGCTGCGACGCAACGACACAAAAGCAATCAGACATCGGCGCAAGCCGCCCCAACTTCGTCCACGGAGCGAAGGGCCTCTCTTCTCTTTTGCATTTGCAACAAGCCCAATCTTCGCCGATCGGATTCTGACGACCTTGGGCACAGGAATGAGCACCGCCCACTTCGCGAATCTCAATTGGCAATGGCAATCAAATACCCGTGCAGCGACCCGGTGCAGAACGAAGCCCACGAATCGCAACGGATCTCGATCCAAATAGACCGGTCCGCTCAATACTGAGCCAACCAGGACGACGACTGTCAGTCGCCGTCACCCGCTTCTCGGGCTGCCTTCAGCATTAGGGCCGCAACAGCCAGATCCTGCTTCGTGAACTTCTTGGTGCCCAAATCCACGTCGCCCTGAAGCAGATCAACTTCTTGCTTCAAGTAATAGGGCTGCCGGGATTCCGGATCCTCACCGAAGACGATGCGCAGCTCATAGATATCCGGCAAGAGACCATGCAACCGGAAAGCACCCAGTTCGGAATTCGGAAGATCCTCTTCCAATAATTCGGGATGCTCCGCCTGCACGAAGAGTGCTGAGTGGTATGTCGTCGCCTGAACGGAAGCAACAACCGCCTCTGGATCCCAAATAGTGCGCAATTCAAGAAAGAGAGTTGCGCCGTCATGGGCGTCGGTGCGCAGAAACTTGCCACTGAGCGAACGCCCCTGAATTTCAATCGAGAACTCGGAAACGAAATTTGCAAAGACCTCCACACGACCCTGCAGCAAGAACCCGCTGAGTCCCGATGATTCCGCAGGCCCCGAGTAGCCCACATCCCACAACCCGGGGGTCAAATCATCCACTTGATAGAAGCCGTCCGGCCCGGTCAGCACCCTGTGCTGGCCCAATTCCTGATTGGAGAAAACGAGCCAGTGTCGAACTAGAGGTTGACCGGATTCCGCAGAACTCACATGCCCCACAACACTGCCGCACTGGTTGGAATCGCAATCTTCCAAATCCGCGGGCCGCAGCTGCTCGGAATCTCCTTCGGCGGATAGTGCGGGTTCCGCTTCAGCAAGCAGCTCACTTACAGTTTCCGATCCCGAAGCGAGTGTAGTGGTGGGTGTTTCGACAACCTCCCGAGTGAAACGAGTCCCATCGGCACCCAATCCGTCGTTCTCGGCCGGGGTGCCAACCAAAGCGCCTGGGGCAACGGCCTGTGTCGCGAATCCCTCCGGTGCACGACATGAACGGGCCGCCAATACGCTCAACCCGACCAGGGTGATCGCAATGACGGCCCAGAGCTTGCTGGAACGCCCTAGCATTCCGAACACACCGTCTTGGGTTCCGACTTAACTTTCCCCGCTGCAATCTCCGTCCATGTGATGCAGGACTGCTTAGAGAGTTGCGTGGTTCCGGATCCCCCCTTGGAAGGCAGTCCAAATTCGAGCCCCCCACCGACTGTCGTGCAATGCTCCACAGTCACGGTGTAGAAGTAGGTCCACTCCATGTAGACCTCGATGCATTCGCCCTCTCCAACGCCGGTTTGCGACTCGCCGTTGGGACCGGAAAGATCGCCGTCGTCATTCGCGATGTCCACACATGCATATTTGCCGTTCACATGCGAGCTTGCCTTGCCGAGCTCGTCATCACTGACGACATCTTCATCCTTGGCGGACGGGTCCCCGCCGCCGCGTGCCCATCTCGCATCAGAGGGGATGCCCTCCGCGCGCAAAGCGGGCCGGCGGAAACAAATGGCCTGTTCGTCGCCGGCCTCTACGCAAATGTCGCTGTCCGCGGCCTCCACCGAGGGAGCCAACAGGCCCATATGCGCCACGAGCAATACAACCAATCCAATAATTTTCGTTGTCATTCAAATCGCTTTCTGATTTTGGTCATGCACTAAAGCGGACAGCACCGG
>JAJDES010000326.1 GCA_029259675.1 Planctomycetota bacterium | reverse complement strand
GCATGATCGCAATCTTGTCCAGCAGGGCCTCCAAAGCACCGGATTTCTCACCGATCGCGATCATGCGCACAACCATCGGCGGAAAGACGGAGCTCTCCGACAGCGGTTCGGAAAGCATGTTTCCGTTGCGAACATTTTCCTTGGCTTTGTGCACCACATTGGAAACCACCTGGTTGCCGGCAGTATCCGCAACGATGTCCAAGGTGCCCATGATCGGCACACCCGAACGGATCAGGGTTGCAAAGGTACGCGAGAAGCGAGCCAGGGAAATCTTGCGCGCAAGCTGACCAAAGATCGGCGCGCGCAGGGCCATGTGATCAAAAACGAGCGAACCGGTTTGGGACTTCTTGAACATCCACAAAAGGCCCACCGAACCAAAGAGGCCACCGAAGATCGCCGGCCACTGGGCGCGCATGAGGTCCGAAACCCCCAAGGTGAATTGGGTGATTCCCGGCAGGTCCGTATCCAGCGACTCAAAGACCTGGCGGAAGGTCGGCACCACGCCCAACATGAGGAAGGAAGTAATGCCCAGCACCAAGACCAAGGAAATGACCGGGTAGGTCATGGCTGACTTGATTTCGCGCTGAAGCGCGTCCGCATCCTCTTGATAGTCGGCCAAGCGCTCGAGGATCACATCCATTTGACCGGAAACTTCACCGGCGCAGACCATGCTGATGTAGAGCGGGTTAAAAACCTTCGGAACCGTTTCCATGGCGCTCGAAAGGTCCGAGCCCCCGCGCAGTTCCGTGGCCAGAATCTCGCAGGTCAGGGACATGCCGGGACGATCCGCTTGATCCCCGAGTACTTCGAGGGATTCCAGCAGCGAGAGTCCGGCGCCGATCATGGTTGCCAATTGACGCGTGAAGAGCACCAAGTCCTGTCGCGATGCGCTAGGTTTAGGCTTGAAGAGCTTGATCTCTCCCGAGAAGCGGCCCTTGGGCTTGCTCCCCTTCTCGCTGGGGGCGGTTTCCTTATCCGGCTTGGCCTTGACCTTTTTGTCGGCCTTGCCAGCCTTGCCCCGGCCCTGGGCGACCTTCAGGACGACCAAATTTTGTCGCCTGAGCTCGGCTACGACTTCATTGCGATCTTCCGCCTGCAAGCTGCCTTCAATGGTCTTGCCGCTGGGATCTTTGGCTGCGTATCGAAAAGTTGCCACGTGCTTCCTCGAGTGATGTCGTTCTTGAAGGGGAATGGAAGGTAATCAGTCGCCGACGGTGACCCGCAGCATTTCCTCAAGGGAAGTCTTGCCGCGGATCGTGTTCAAAATTCCAACTCGCCGCAGGGTGAGCATTCCGTTTTCAATCGCCTGCGCTTTGAGTTCGTGCACCGATTTTCCCTGCACGACCATGCGCTTGATGTCGCTGTCGAGGAACATGGTTTCGAGCAGCGCGAAGCGACCCTTGTAGCCGTTCTTGCAGCGCGGGCAGCCGTCCTTGCGGGCCGCATACAGGGTCGGCTTGGCGGCGATCTCCTCCTCGGTAAACCCGACCAAACGCAATTGCGAATCGGGTACATCCAAGGGTTCGCGGCAGTTTTCGCACAATACGCGCGCCAGGCGCTGGGCGGCCACGCACAGCAGCGAACTCGATACCATGAAGGGATCGATGCCCATGTCGAGCAAACGCGTCACGGCCTGCGGCGCGTCGTTGGTGTGCAACGTTGAAAGCACCAAGTGACCCGTCAACGCGGCCTTGATACCGATCTCTGCCGTCTCGCTATCCCGAATCTCGCCCACGAGCACAACGTCCGGGTCCTGACGCAGGATCGAGCGCAGGGCGCCGGCGAACGTCAGGCCGCGCTTGGGATTGACGGGCACCTGATTGATGCCGTCCATGCGGTATTCGACCGGATCCTCAACCGTTACGACGTTGACTTCGGGCGTGGCCACCTGGCGCACGGCCGCGTACAGCGTCGTCGACTTTCCCGATCCCGTGGGACCGGTAACCAGCACCATCCCGTAGGAGGATGCGATCGCATTTTCCATGTCCTCCTGGCACTTGGGTTCATAACCCAGGCCGCCCAGGTGCAAGGCCACACCCGAGGAGTCGAGGATCCGCATGACCGCCTTCTCGCCTCCGACGACAGGCAATGTCGAAAGTCGAAAGTCAATGCGACGGCTCTCGTAGCGAATTTGAAACTTACCGTCCTGGGGCCCCTGGCGCTCGGCGATGTCCAAGTTGGCCAGGATCTTCAGGCGCGAAATCAAAGCCGAAAGAATGCTCTTGGGAGGCGTCATCGCCTCGTGCAAACGACCGTCAACGCGGAAGCGCACGCGCAGCATTTTGTCCCCCGGCTCAATGTGGATATCGCTGGCCTTTTCCTTCAGCGCCTTGAGCAGGATCAAGTTGACCAACTTGACCGCCGGAACGTCATCGCCGGTATTGGCGCCGATGTCCAGGTTCTCCGGCTCCTCGTTCTGCTTGACCTCGATGCCGTCGGTGCTGACCTCGTCGAGCAGGTCATCGACTTCGCTGCGACCGCTGTCGAAGAGGGCATCCAGCGCCGTGCGAATGGCCGCGCGATGACTGAGCACCGGCCGAACTCTGCAGCCCGACAGGATGTTCAAATCGTCAATCAGCAGCACATCGAAGGGGTCTGCGATGGCCAAGATCAAAATGTCCCCATTGCGCGCAATGGGCATGACGCAATGCTCCGTCAAGGTCTCCTGGGGCAGCGTCTCCACTGCGCTCGGATCCGCTCGCACGCGACTGACATCAATGGGCGCAATGCCCGCCTCAATGCCCAGCGCGGAAAACAGCACGTCTTCGGAAATCACGCCCCGGTCCAGGAGCGCCTCCATTACCGGTTGCCCCGACTCAGAAGCCGTATTCCAATCTTCAGCCGAGACCAGCTCATTATCGAGCAGGAGCCGGCGGATTTTTCCCGAGACTCGAACCATTAGGCGACCTGAAGCTGGGTGTGCAACTCAGAGGGATTCGTAACGACGCGCTCGGCATCTTCCAACCGCACGCGACCGGAGCGCACCAACTCGGCCAGGGAAGTGGCCATCGTGCGCATGCCCAAGCGTCCGCCCGTTTGGATTTGCGAATACAGCTGGTGAGCTTTGCCCTCGCGAATTAGGGCGGCCACAGCCGGAGTGGAGATCATGATCTCGGATGACATCGTTCGCCCGCGCCCCTGGGCCAAGGGCAGCAGCATCTGCGAGAAAACGCCCTCGAGGCAAAACGACAGCTGCGTTTGAACCTGTTGTTGCTGGTGGGACGGAAAAACGTCGACGATGCGGCTGATGGTTTGAACCGCGTCGGAGGTGTGCAGTGTTCCGAAAGTCAGGTGTCCCGTTTCAGCCAGGGTCAAAGCCGCCTCAATGGTTTCCAAGTCGCGCAACTCGCCCACCAGGACGATGTCCGGGTCTTGTCGCAGGACACTTCGCAGGGCTGACTTGAAATTCTTGGAGTCGTTGCCGATTTCGCGCTGGGTCACCAAGCAACCCTGGCTTTCGTGGGCAAACTCGACCGGATCTTCAATCGTGATGATGTGCCCTTGATGAGTGCGATTGATGTAATCGATCATCGAAGCCAAGGTAGTGGACTTGCCCGAACCCGTTGCGCCCGTGACCAGTATCAATCCGGAGTGCAAATTGCACATGCGCTCGCAAACATTTTCCGGCAATCCCAATTCGGAAAAGGTAGCGATGTTGTTGGGCACCAAACGCAGTACAGCGGCGACAGCGCCCTGTTGAAAGAATACGTTGGCCCGGAAGCGCCCTTGCCCGTCGAGAGCAAAGGAACAATCCAATTCGTAGTCGCGATCTAGCTTTGCAATTTGGTCCGACGTCAGAACGCTGGTAGCCAGTCGGCGAGTATCGTCGGAGGAAAGCCTGGGATGCTCTACGGCAACCAGAATTCCATCGATGCGGATCCTCGGCGGGCTATCCAGGGAAATGTGCAGATCGGATCCGCCCTTGCGCACCATTAGCGCAAGGAGATCTTCCATTGTGATCATTTGGACTGTGGGCTGGAGTCAGTGGGTCACCCCCCCTGTCGGCCTTAGTCCCCGCGCTTCTGGAGCCGCCGTTTCAGTTTGTGAAACGCCCTAGGAAAACTTTTCCGCCGCCTGCGCCGCGAGCAAACCGAACCCAGCTTGCGCCGCCGCTCTCGGGTCCCTGGATGCGGTATGAACCCGATCGCCCCACAGCCCACCGGCCCCCACCAAAGCCTTGAAATGGGAGCAATTCGAGCTCTACCGGCGGGCGGGGAGCCGTTCCAACGTCAGCGGCCCGCTGGGAAGTACATCCCATCGGGCCGCTGAAATGAGGGCGAAGGATCGGCCGGCAAACCCAAGCTTGCCGCGCCAAGCGCCATGGCCCTAGCGAGGCCATGCCGCCTCTGCGGAGCTTCTAGTCCTCCTGATCTTGCTTGGCCAGTTCCCGAACAACGCGCTCCTGCTCATCCTTGGGCATGGACGCGTAGTGATCCAATTCCATCGAGTAAGAGCCTTCGCCGGACGTCTGTGATTTCAGATCGCGATGGTAGGTCTGCATCGTTGAGAGCGGAACGTGGGCCTTGATGACCGTGATGCCTTCCTCGGTGTCTTGCTCGGTCACATGGCCGCGTCGATGACTTGTGATATCGGAGAAAATCGTTCCCGCGTGATCCGAGCCCACATGAATGTCCACGGCCATGACGGGTTCCAGCAAAACCGGACGCCCCTTGCCAAAGGCATCCTTAAAGGCGCGCGCGCCGGCAGCCTTGAAACTCGCCTCGTCCGAATCGACCGCGTGGAATTTGCCGTCGTAAAGCTCGACTTCCAAGTCCACAACCTTGCTGTGGGTGAGTACGCCTTCGTCGCAAACGGCGCGCACCCCCTTCTCGACGGCCGGAATCAAATTGCGCGGAATGGACCCGCCAACGACCTTGTCGTGAAAGGTGATTCCCGAGCCCTTCGCCCCCGGCTTCATCCGAATGTAGCACTCCCCGAATTGCCCGCGCCCGCCACTTTGCTTCTTGTGGCGGTGATGACCCTCGGAAGGTTTGGTCACCGATTCCTGGTAGGCGATGCGCGGCAACTTGGTCTCAATCTCTACACCAAAGCGCCTTTTGAGTCGCGCCTCCATCATCTGCAGGTGCAAGTCGCTCATGCCGCACATCACCAACTCATGGGTCAAGGGATCGTGCAGGGTGCGGAAGGTCACATCTTCCGCTTCGAGCTTGTGAAGCGCCTCGCCGATCTTCTGCTCATCCGCACGACTCTTGGGGAAGACGGCCAAGGACACCATGGGCACCGCCGAAGGTGGTGACTCAACCTTGGGGACGCTCTCGCTACCCGCAATTCCAAAGCTGCTCCAACAGGGAATCTTTTCGACCTTGGAAAACGCAACAATGTCGCCGGGCCCCGCAGACTCGATGCTGTCGCGTTTCTTGCCTCCCACAAGATGAAATAGGCCACCGACTTTTTCACCCTTCTCATCGCCGACGGCAATCGAGTCCGAAGCCTTGAGCGTGCCGCGCAGAATGCGCGCCGTGCAAATCTTGCCCACGTGCGGATCGGCCCGAACATTGAAGACAACACCCAACAAGTCCGCTTGCGGATCGAGCGCGACCACTTCGTCCTCTGCAGTGAAGACGGCTCCATCGGTGGGATGGGGTGCAAAGTGTCGCAGGAAGTCGAGCACCTCCGGCACGCCCACGCCGGTGACCGGATTGCAGGCCAAGATCGGAATCAGGGCCCCGCGCGCAACCGCATGGGGCATGTGCTCGTCCAATTGTTCAACCGTCAGGCTCTCGGTTTCCAAGTAATCATTGAGCAACTTCTCGTCTTCGCAGGCATCCATCACCCTGTCGAAGAGCCGCTTGTGCCAATCGCTATCGTGATCAATGACTTTGGTTACGGCGGAGAAGCCCCCACCGTTTTCGTTGGGCAAGAGCACCGGTACGCAAGTCTCACTGATCTTGTCGCGCAACGAGAGCACCAGCTCTTCAAAGTCGGCGTTGTCCCCATCGATGTGCGTGATGACGATCGCCCGACCACGATTCAAACTCTTGGCGGCCCCCATTTTCTTCATCAAGTTGAAGGTGACGCCGCTGGAACAACTGACGGTTCCCATGACCAGGTCGGCCGCGAACATGCCCGAATTGGTTTCGCCGACGAAATCGGGATAACCCGGCGTATCAAAAAAGTTCCAGGCCACCCCTTCCTTCTCCGCGTGCACCACAGACAACTGAAGCGTGTGCTGCTTGTCTTGCTCCTCCGGCTCCGTATCGCAAATACTCGTCTTTTCCGCCACGCTCCCCTGTCGATCGGTCGCACCGGTCAAAAAGGCAAGTGCGTCCACCAGCGTGGTTTTGCCGGATGAGGGGTGTCCAACGAATGCAATGTTCCGGGTGTGAGCTGCGTCCATCAGGTCCGATAGCGGTTGGGGTTGATTGAAGTAGGCTGGGGGGAACAGGTCCTTCCCGGCTCGAAAAGTGTCCTATCCTACGATTTCCCCCCAAGCTTGCCCGCGAAAAGGTCAGCCTCCCCACCGATCGCGAAAAGCCCCGCCGCGCGCGCATCGGCAAGCCGCCCTGGGCACTGGAAATCGCATTGGGGGCCCGCTCGAATTGCGGCGAAGGGACGACTGCGCTCTTCGCCTAAAGCGCGACTAGCGCCAAACGGACTTCGTCGCGGCCATGTTTGTAGAGCGTTGCTTGCTCGCAAGCGCCAAGTTCCATCGCAATTCTGCGTGAGCCCGTTCCATGGCAAATGCAGCTCCGGTGACCGCTTTTGCAGCCGCGTCGCGATACCTTTTTGCCCCAAGGGACCCAGCCCGCCTGCTTGAACTGATTGCAAGCGATCACATCCGCCGCGGTTTGAACCAATCGTTCGGCCCGCGCGGAACTAGCACTCACAGAGCACTCTCTACGCAAAACAGCCCGACTCCAAGGGATTGGAATCGGGCTGCTGTTCTTTTGCGGAGCGATGCCGCGCTTGCAGGTTGTTTTGTGTGCCAACCCGCAGCTCAAATTGTCCGTAGCGGCGCCGGCAGACTGGCGCGTTTGTCCGCGCGCGGAGGAGCGTGCTCACTCGCCGGACAAGATCAAGTTGGTCACATCAACTGGACCGGTGAACTACGATTTCGACGCGACGGTTGCGCGCCTTTTCCGACTTGGAACTGTTGGAGGCAACGGGCCTGTATTCGCCATGCCCGCCCACGACGCATTGCGCGTCCGGCGTTCCGCAATTCTCTACGAGGTAATGCAGGACGGCCATCGCGCGCGCAATGGAAAGCTCACGGTTGGAGCCGAACTTGGACTTGGAAATCGGGTCGGAATCGGTGTGACCTTCGATCCAATACTCGGCACTCGGGTATTCCCGCTCCAGGGTTTGAGCAACGGCCATCATGGCCTGCTTGCCCTGGGATGTCAGCGCCGCTTGGCCCGAACCAAAAGTGATCGACGAGGGAATCGAAATCACCAAGTCGGAGCCGCGCTGCATCGTGTCGATGCCCAATTTGTTGATGTCATCAAATCGGTTCGGATCCGCCGGCATGGGCTCGGGCACCTGATTCATTCGGGCGCTGGCCTCGGCCAAGGCGACTTCGAGGCTGCCCATTTCGTCGAGCGTGGCCCTCAATTCCTTCTTCAGGTTTGTGCGCTGTTCGCGCAGGGCCATGATCTCCTTATCCCGCTCCTTCAACGTCTTGGTGGAGACGCAGGAGCTGAACATCGGAACGAGGCATAGGCATGCCAATGCGTATTGGAAGAGGCGCGTGTGGTTCATTTCGGGTCCCCGGTTCGAGCGCGATTCGTGTTGCTGGTCGGATGAAAGTCTCGGTGCAGCGCTCAATGGCTCCATTGAATGAGCTGACGCACATCATTCCAAGCCAAGAGCACGATTCCAATACCGATTCCGAGATAGGGCCCAAATGGGATGTAGCGACCCACAATGCGTGCCAATCGAACGCTTGCCGCGCGGCTCTTTTGAACCCCGCGTTTTTTGGTGCGCGAGCGGGAAAGGAAGTAGAAGCGCAGCATATTGCCGAGCCCCGCAACCGAAGCGACGACCGATCCCAGCATCATGGCCGCCAGCGCCCCTCCCGGCCCGATGAAGCCCCCGCCCGCAGCGAGCAGCTTCACGTCCCCAAAGCCCATGGCGTCCCTGCCATAGAGCTTGGAGCCGATCCAGCCCACTGCAATCAAGATCCCCCCGCCCACGGCCATTCCGGCCAAGCAGCCGAATAGAGCCCCTAGGCGGTCCACAGGGAGCCCAGGTTCCCAATTGGAGCTCATTCGCTGCGCAATCAGCGTCGAGTTGTGCAAGGAGGGCACAGCCAAGCTGAGCACGGGCGCCAGCCACATGCCGCCCTTGGAGATTTCGTCCGGGATTTCAAAGCAATCGAAGTCCACGAAAGTGGCCACGATCAAACCGGAGAGCACCAGGATGTGCACAGCGATCAAATCCCAGTCTTCCAGCGGCAGACGCGAAGCCGCCAAGTACCACAGGCCGGCCGTCAATAGCTCGACCAGTGGATAGCGCATTGAGATCGGCGTTTTGCAGCCGCTGCAGCGCGCGCGCAAGAGAATCCAGGACAGGACCGGGATGTTTTCGTACCAAGACAAAGCGTGTCCGCACTTGGGGCAGCGCGAGCGGCGCGGATTGCCGACACTTTGCCCCTCCAGCGGCAAGCGATGGATCGCCACGTTGAGGAATGAGCCCACCATCAAACCCACTAGGGTCGTCGCAGCGAGAAAAAAGGGCTGTTGGAGCTCGGGGGGCATCAGCGGTCTTCTTGGTCCCAGGTCAGTTCGACGAAATCCACGCTGGGCGGATCCCAGGCTTCCCCGGGTGAACCCGGGGGCATCTCAAGTTCAATCAAGAGCCGCACCGCTTCGCAGGGACCCAAAAGAACGGGGCTATCGACAGGACCCAATTCCTCTATCCCACCACTCGGCAAATCTCGCTCGCCGGTAAAGGACACTCGCAAGGAACCGGAACCGGGCAGGGCGCCGACATCGGCCGGCAGCCAGCGCTGAACCCCGCCCGGAGGTCGCATGGGCGCCGAGCGAATGGCCCAGGTCTGGGTTTGGCGCAGTGGATTGTGATTGGGCGGATCGATCCAAAGCGGAGGCTCCAAAGCATTGGGCGAGAGCGGCACCATGCTCACCGCTCCGCCACCGCCCAATAGATAGGGACTTCTGCGCGACTTGAGGCCGCCGGAGCTGCGAATTCGGCCACCCGCAACCATCAACAGCGACGTGTCGGTCAGGATGTTGCCGCGGATGATGAGATCGCCGCCGGCGATTAGAACAGTCCAGCCCGGATCCAACTTGCGCGCCTTTTTCAACCAATCCGACAGCGAGCTGGCGCCCTCAAACTCCATCGCCGGTTGACTCCATTGACGCTTTTCGACGCGCACTTTTTGGAACCAGTCATTCACCGGCTCGAGTTGATCGAGATCGGGAATCACCCCCCCCTCCACACTGCGCCACAGCACACCATCAATCACCATGGTGCCCTGGCTGGCCAAAACAACGAGTTGCGGTTTGGAAGTTAGTTTGCAGCGCTCGCCCTCCGGCAGCAGCAACTGCGTAGCCGAAATTTGCGTGCGCGCCTCATCCGTCCCCAACTCAACTTCGCCGTCGCGGCCATCGCCGGCGGCGGCCGGAAAGCGGATCCCAACCGAACCCGTCGCCTCCCAATGAGCCGTGCCTGTGGCGCCCTCGACAACCACTGGCGAGCGCCGCTCGCTGTTCAAAAAGTCTTCGCGCAGCCAGCCTTCACGCACGCCCACGGCACCCGATTCAACCGTGATTCGCTCCACTCGCTCCTGTTTGAAAATCCATTCCGGCAGGACGCGGTTGCCGTGCAAGTCGCACAGGCCGAAAGTGTTCAAATCCACCCACAGATGGTAATCGCCTTCGGCAATGGATCGCACGTTCCCCTCCACCGCGAGGGCTCGCAGTTCCACCCGCGCCCCATCCGCGTCATTGCTAACGAGCTCCGCACGCAGAGACAAGGGTTCGGCCACGCCCTGGGGCGTGCTGCGCCGCAGTACGAAATCGGCCGAGTTCAAGCTGCGCGGATCCACCGGTTCGTCAATCCTGAGCCCAATAGCATCAATTGGTTCCATGCGCACCCGCTCGACTCGTATCAAGCGAGCCAATTCGGGCGTGAGGTCCGCGAAGAGCAAACCTTCCTCGCTTGCTTCCACTGTCGTGAAGCTGAAACGGCGACTGCGTGCCAGGGGCTCTCCTCCCCGCCCGCGCAAGCCATCGGGTTCGGGGAAACCCTTTAGCTCAACTCGATACTTGGAGCCTGGCAGCAAACCACCATCGGACAGGTCACTTTGGCGCGGGATGTCCGGATGAAAAAGGACTTGGTTGCGACTGCACTCCGCACGACCGCGCGCGGGCTCACCGTCGGGAGCGATGATGCGTAGGCTTTCAGCCGTCAGTGACGTCGGGTCCACCTCTGCGGTGAAGTGAAAGACCAGCGTTTCGTTGAGCAGAACGGCGCGTTCGCCCGCTTGAAAGAAATCCTGCAGCTCCAACGTTCGAGCCGGGGATTGTGCGGGCCTGCAGCCCGCAATTAGCAAGGTCGTGGCAAGCATCAGCCGACGACACCAGGTCCGGTGCAAGCCTTGGGGCTTCGCAAAGGGTCCGCGCGAAAAGCGCCCGTTGCCCGTTCGAAGCTTGCAGGCGCTCTGAGATGATTTGCGCTGCTCGGCCCGCCCCACGCGGCTCC
>JAJDES010000325.1 GCA_029259675.1 Planctomycetota bacterium | reverse complement strand
GCACCAACCCCATGCTGGCGCGCATCGCCGGCAAACTGGGCAAGCCCGGCGGAGTGGCCGAAATTTTGCCGGGCCACGAAGAGGAATTGCTGGCCCATCTACCCGTGCGCCAACTGCCCGGCGTCGGGCACAGCATCGGCGGCAAACTCGATCGCTTCGCCATCCGCACCGTGGGCGATCTGCGCCAGGCCTCGCGCGAATTGCTCTTCGCCAGTTTCGGGCACCATGGGTTGGCACTTTACGAGAGCGCGCGCGGACGCGATCCCAGTCCAGTCGAAGCCGGATGCGAACTCAACTCCCAACAAGAACTCGTGCTGCGCCCGCCGCGCTCCATTCGGCGCATCAGCACCTTCGAACCGGAGGAGGGTCGGCGCGAGTTGATCGAGGCCATGCTGGCCTATTTGGTTGAACGGGCCAGCCACCGCCTGCGCCACTTCGGTTTGGCGCTGCGCAGCGTCGAAGTCAGTTTGCAACATGTGGACACGCGCCCATCGGCCTCACCGGAAGAATCGCACGCCGATCAGCAGGGGCGAGGCCCCATGGGCAGCGGAACCGGGCGACGACGCTATCGCTTTGCAACGCCGACCGACTCGACGGCTGAAATCTGGCGCGAGGCGCTCAAGCTTCTACGGCAATTGCCCCGCAAGCGCGCCCTGGTCAAGCGCATCGGTCTCTCCTACTTCGATCTCTTGCGCAGCAGCGGCTGGCAGGGGCGCCTCTTCAGCGATGACGATCGCTGGCGCCGGATCGATAGCTCCGTTGATGATTTGCGCGCGCGACTCGGCTTTGGCCGCATCATGCGCGGAACCAGCTACACCCTGATCCAAACCCATCCCCTGGGCCCGGATGGCTTTCGCCTGCGCACACCTTCCCTGAACCAGTGACGCGGGCTGCGACCAAGAAGCAACGCAATGCAAACCCGTCCCTTGCGCGCCGGCTCTCGGCCCTAGCTCCAAACGCACCCTCCACCACGTCAAAGGGCACTAAAGGGCGCTGTAATCATCGAGCTCCGCTCGCATGTCGTCGAGCACAGCCTGTTGCACGGGATTCAAACTCCCCTCCAACAAGTTGTTCAGCTCGAAGGCATCATTCTCCAGGTCAAAGAACTGCTCCGGACCGCCGTTGTAACTCAAGATCAACTTGTAGCGACGACCGCGCAGGGCCTTGATGTTGATCGGTTGAAATTCCGCTTCGATAGCGTTGGTGATGGCATAACCGCCGCTAAGACCCGCATCCTCGATAATCGCTTGCATGTAGACACTAAAGTCCGCCTTCAACATCTCGACTTCCGGCAACTCGACAAAACCCGTGGCGTCCGTAACAAAGGGCGTTGTCGTGAAAATCGGCGTCGTACCGACACTTCCCCCGCCAAAGGGCATCGGCGCAAATGCGAGGGATTCAAACAGGAAGCCGGCGGCGTCGGCCGGTGCGCCGGTGATTTGCAAGCTCACCGTATTGCCGAAAGTGAGCGGCGCTCCGCAGAGGCTTAACTGCGCGCTTCCCGGGCCAAGCAAACCCAAGTCCGGCTGGCACACGGGATCATTGCCGGACGGACTCAGAGGGAGCTGCGCCCCCGGCCCGTTGGGGAAGAAGATCTCTGTGTAAATTCGCTCGCGGCGAGGCTTGTGCTGCGGATTGGAAAGAAAGGGCAGCAAGCTGCGCCCATCGATCTTGGTTCCGCGCGGAAGGGACATTTGCAAATCAACGCCGGCCAATTCGGCAACCGTCGGAAACACGTCCACTACGTGCACCAGGGCCTGAATCGTCGATCCGGGCACCTGAACCAGGGGGCCGGAAATGATCAAGGGCACGTGTACGCCGCCTTGGCGCACAGTTTCTTTGCCACTGTCGGCCGTGAAAGGCGCTTGCAAAACGGCCGGTGTCGTGCCGTTGTCGCCCATGAACATCACGGTCGTACGATTGCGCTTGGCCCCCAGACCCTCGAGCAAGCGACCGAGTTCCGTGTCCATGGATTCCACCATGGCCCGGAAGTAAGGCGCCGGATCCGCGCCCGGAGGCGCAGCTCCCGAAAGATCCACAGAGTGCAGATTGCTCGGCGGAGAGTGAAACGGCCCGTGCGGAGCATTCAAGGCCAAGTAGCAAAACCAAGGCTCGGGCGCCGTCGACATCCAAGCCAAGGCATCGTCCACCTTGTCGGTCATCGCGTAGCTGGTGGTTTGCTGCGCAACTCCATTGGTCACCTTCTCCCAATTGTAATAATCGGGAAGGTTGTCGAGGGAGCCGGAGAAGTGATCGAAGCCGTGCATGTTGGGCGCCAAAGCGCCGCCGACAACAGCCGTGCTACCCAAATGCCATTTGCCGATTGCCGCGTGGGCGTAAAGCCCGTTCGTTCCCACATCGAGCATCTCGGGAATAGTCAACTCCTCCAAAGGGAGTCCGACAATCGGCTGCGTCGGATGATCCGCCACATTCCAACCGACACCTGTTCGCCCGGCATAGCGCCCGGTCAAGAGGGCTGCTCGGGTGGGCGAACAAATGGGCAAAGACCACGCGTTCATAAAACGGACGCCATCCGCCGCCAGGGAATCGATTGTCGGCGTACTCGGCGGGTCGTTGTGGATGCCGTACAGGCCCAACTGGTCCGTGCCGTAATCGTCGGCCAAAACGACCAATACGTTGCCGCGTTCGACGGCATCCAAACGAGCGCTGGGGCCCTTTTGAAGTTGGCCCGGTGCCACGCCGCTAATTTGCAACGCGGCTCCCAAAACGAGACTAGTAAGCAATGGAAAGGCCGGCTACGGGTGGTGGAGTGCGCGGGGGTCCCGCGCAGAAGGGTATGGCCAATGAATCCTATCAGACGCTTGCGGACCCGGCCCTGGTTCCAAGCTTTCGCGGCAATGGTTTTCGCAGCGCGGGAGCATCACCGAAGGCGACCAAAATGAGAACCGACCCGGGCGCCCCTCAAGCGTCGCCGACGGGCCCGCCCGGTGGATCCATCTCGATTGATGACCTATCCCGTGCCACAGGGGCGACCTTGGCCCCATGCCCGCACCGTTCCGACGGGTCGCGCCCGGCGACGAACGGTTCGCCCGCCACCTTGCTTAGATTTTCTTCGGCGACGGAACGGTGCGTTCACTGACCTCTTCCTCACCCGTATTGCACGTCCCCGCAGGCTCGAACATCAATAGGTGCACCCTGCCGTGTGCGACGGGCCGGTGTTCCGTGCCGCGCGGAACCACGTGCAATTGACCCGGCCCGAGCGTCACCAACCGATCGCGCATTTCTATATCCAATTGACCCTCAAGCACGAGGAACAGCTCGTCAGCATCTTCGTGATGATGCCAAACGAAGTCCCCCTCGATCACCGCCAACTTAACTTCCTGCCCGTTGCACTCGGCAATGACATGGGGCTTCCACAACCCTTCGATTTGCGCAAACTTCTGACTCAGGTCCACAGCTTCGATTTGTTTCACGGCTCGGTCCTTTCCCTTTTGACAACTTCAGCACACAGATTCGAAAGACGGCATGGCCGCCACACTGGCCAGGCTCCAGGCCCCGGCTCTAGGCCCCGGGCTCGCCGTAGGCGGTGCTACTTGTGAGCCGCGTATCTTCGACAGCCCGGCCGACAGTGAAGTGATACAAACTTTGCAAGTTGCGGTCGCGCAACCCGAGTATCGAGTGCACCGCATCATCAAAATAACAACCGATACCCGTCGAGCGCAGGTCGACAGCTTCGGATTCCAGATACAACACTTGCCCCACCGCACCGGCCTCCCAAAACAGGCGCGGATAAAAGCTCGCGCCGTATTCTTTGAGCGAGTGATCGTAGTCGGCCAACATTCCCAGGCTGAAGCAGCCGTCGCCCGCAATGTCTTGCCCGCAGGAAACCTGCGCCGCCTGGGCCTTGAGATCCATCGGCAACAATAGTTGCAGCGGCAGGTTCTGCGGTGCCCCCTCAGCTGCCTGCCAAAGGAATTCCGGCCGCAAGACCTCGCGCCATTTTTGGTCCGCGCTACCATCCCTCGCAAGCCAATAAAGCCCCGGAGTCAGGCCCTCTACGCGGTGCACGAAAAGCGCCAAGTGAATGCGCGCACTCCAGGGCAACGCGCTAAATGGATAGCGCCCTTCGCGCGGCATGCAGCTTTCCAGCACGGAGAAAAACGTTTCGGCCGGCATTCCCGTTTTGCCGTCAAAGGAAATCCCGCTGCGCCTTTGCCGAATCACTCTCCGCAAGGAACGCGCCGGACGAACGGCGGGAACGGCAACGCCCGGCCTGTTCCAAGCTCCGTAGGGAATTCCCCGCTCGACTTTTTGGGAGGCTTCGTGGGCCATGTCCACAGCATCCCAGTCCTCGTGATCGGCGGATAGGTCATTGGGACTGCCACGCCAATCGAGCCCATCGAAGCGCGCGATGACATCTTCACCAACTGGAGCCTTGCCCACCAAACCGGTCGGGCTAACCCTCAAGAGACAATCCGCAGCTTCGAATTCGGGATTGGGATCCGCGGAAAGTCCGAGCAATCGGCGCAGGTCAGCCGATTTGAAATTGTCGTCCAACTTTAGTCGCCAACCGAGTCCCGCGCAGGCGATGGAAAGCGCCGCGATGGCGTGCCCCACGTCATGCTGGCAATAGCGAAAGGCGCGCTCGCCGTACTTCCACGCCTCGCGCCAATGAATCGAAGTGAGCACAATCGCAAAACCGTCCGCCCCTTCCCCGGCGAACAACGCCCGCCATAACTCTTCGGGAAGTTCGGCTCTGCGCTCGAGTTGATGTTCCAGCGGTGCGTAGTGGTGCACGGCCGCCTGCTCGCCGAGCCCCGCGACGGCCGGCAAGAGCAAGTAAGCCTCCGTCGGATGCAAATTGCCGCTCGAAGGATTCACGCGCACGGCCCAACGCGACTCCCCCGCCTCCTTCCAGGCGGAGATGGAAAGACTGTCGAAGAGAAGCTGTGAGAGGCTGCTCCTATCCAACGCGGCATGTTCGAGTTCGCCCTCAACCAAAGCGCGAGCGTAATCCGGCTCGTCCGTCGGCCAAACGCGAGCCAACTCAAAGCATTCCGCGCCCGCATAGGAGCGAAACGCATCGGGCTGAATGGCCCAATCCATCCCCATCGGACCGTGTGCCGGCCGATGGAAGTAATGCTTGGTCGCCTCGTGATAGGCGCGCACAACCTTGAGCGCGCGCTCCGCATCATCCTCATCACCGTGTGAATCCGCCTTCCCTTTGGCTTGGCGCTTGGGCTTGTTCCAGAATGCCATGGGGTTAATGCTCAGAGGGGGGGCGATGCTCGGGATCCATCCTTGGGCCGCGACGACACGGGCCCCTTTCTAACCGATCCGAAGGCACCGCCGTCCAGGTGGAAGCTCAGAATCCGGCCCGGCTCGATCGAAATCGCGAGCGCACCCGGTCCGATCCATAAACCCAAACAACTCAGTTGCCCGGCACTGCCGGCTCGCAGATAACCGCTGTGATGTGCGACACTGATTGGCATGACACGGCATGCCACACGTTTGATTCAATTGGGGTTGTGGACAGGTTTTGGGCTTGGACTGCTGCGCCTGGCGGTTTTGTTTGCAATGGAGAGTTTGGCCCATCGAGCCGATCCCGCGCAGGTGCGGGTGCGTTTGGCCCAGTACTCACCGGTGGTAATTGCCGGCATGGTCGGGGCCGCTCTATTGGCTGTCATGGTTTTCGCCGGCGTTGGGCGCATCCCCAAGGGGAGCATGAAGCGCTGGCTGCTCGCACCACTCGCTGTTGTTTGCGCCGGCTCCTTATTTTTGACCCTACTCAGCGGTTGGGCTTCCAATGATCATTCACGCATGGTCGGCTGGGATACCGATCGAGGGCGCCAGGTAATCTTGGCTTTGTCCGGCCTTTCCATCACCGCTGCATGGCTCTTGCTGTGGCTGTGCAAGCGCCCCCTAGCAAATACCGCCAGCACTTCGCCGAGCTCAATCCTGCTAGCACTCGCCATTGTCTGCGGTCTGCCGTTGGGTGCGCGGCACTGGTTGGGTTCCTACCAAGAGCGCATGACCGTGCGCAGTGTTTTGCATGAATTTGCGCTTGGACCGCCCGCCTGGCGCACCCTCTCGGCGCGCGCGGACAGCGCCCCATTCCAAGCCGTCATTTGCCCTTCTATTGATTACAAACTCAACGGAGCGGACATGCCGGCCTTGGTGCTGCCGCCGCCGGCTGAAGTGCAACTGCAAATCGACCCGAGCCAATTGCGCGGTGGACAGGTGCTGCTTGTGGGCCGCGTGGGCGTGGATCGCTTGATGCTCGAAAATTATGAGCAAGAGTTGCGCGGCCTGCGAGTTCGCTTCGAAGTCTTCAATGGCGATCAGCTCGCTTTTCAATCCGAAATAGAACTCGAGCGAAAGGGGCGATGGCCAGGAAGCGAATGGCAAACACTCGGGCAGGACGGCCACGGGCTTGAACTTCGGGCAGGAGCACAGCTTCGCTTGCGGACATCTCTGCGGACTGCAGAAGGGACGGAGGCCGACGTTCCGTGGCCCCTCTTAGCCGGCTTCGGAGGCCTGCGCTTGCAAAGCGAGTACCAAGAGGAACGCCAGAGTTCTTCTCCGTCGAATCCCAACATCGTGCTGATCCTGATGGATACGCAGCGCGCGGATCGACTCGGTTGCTACGGCTACGGGCGCCCAACCTCCGCCAATATTGACCGCCTCGCCAAGCGTGGAACTTTGTTCGAACAGGCCCACTCAACTTCCAGTTGGACTTGGCCTTCGACTGCCTCGGTATTGACCGGCATGCAGCCCCAGGAACACGGGGTCCAAGATGAGTTCGCTTGCTTCCTCTCCATGGGCCTCGACACCCTGCCTGAAGCCCTACAACGCGAGGGCTATACGACTGCGGCTTGGACGGCGAATCCGCTCATCGTTCCCGACAAGAACTTTGACCAGGGCTTCGAGTTTTTTGATTTCAACAAAGGTTCGATACGCGAGTCCGACGTCGTCGTTCCCCCGGCGCTCGAATGGATGGACTCCATGGCCGGCCGGAAGTTCTTCCTCTACTTGCATCTGACCGACCCCCACGTGCCATTCTTGCCGCGCGAGGAGGGCAAGCGCTTGCTCGCAAGTGAAGTCCCCGAGGATTACTCGCCGAAGGCCCTGGCGGATTACTCAAAACGCTTTCGAGGCAACGAAGGGCACACCGCAGACGGTGTTGCCATTACGGACCAGATTGCTCCGCTCGAACATCAACGCTGGTTGAGCGACATGTACGACGCCTGCGTATGGAGTGGCGATTACTGGGTCGGACGCGTGCTGGACCGAATTGAGCATTTGGGGCTCGAAGGAGAAACGATTGTTGTATTCACTAGCGATCACGGTGAAGAGCTCTTTGAACACGGAATGGTCGCCCACGGTCAAAGCCTGTTTCGTGAGCTCGTCAACGTACCTTTGATCATTGCCGGTCCGGGCGTTCCAGAGGGAGAACGGATCGAGACTCCCGTTTCCAACCGGCATCTGGGCGGCACACTCGCGCGCTTGGGCGGCGGCCGTTTGCGCGCGCTCGAAGGGGGCTTGGATTTGCTGCGAGCCGGCGCTGAACTTGCGGATCAA